>DVMR01000035.1 GCA_018714845.1 Candidatus Ventrousia excrementavium | reverse complement strand
TCGCTGCCCGCCTGACCAAAGCCTGCAAACCCGACAATCTCGTTGTCCAGCAGTGCAACCGCCATATCACGGCAACCCGCGCTTTCAAAGGCCTGTCTGCTCTTTTCCTCGCTGCGCTGTGCCAGATAGCCCGGGTCAATCAGGCCGGCATAAGTCTCCATCCATGATGCCCAGTGGACGTGCGCAATCCCCGAAGCATCAGAAAGCTGTGCCATTCTGACCTGCTTCATGCCGTTTCACTCCTTTTTCCGAGTATAGCACAGCCTGCCTGGCCGAAACAAGCGCCGGGGTTTGAAATCAAAGGCCAAACATGATACAATACTGCATATTCAAATGTACGGCCTCAGGGCCGGGAATCGAGGAACGCCATGAAAAAACTGATCTGTCTGCTGACTGCCTGCCTGCTGCTCATCCCCGCGTCCGCGGCGCCTGCCATGAATGATTACCGGTATGACGACGCCGGGCTGACGCTGTCCCTTCCTCAGGGCGACGAGTGGGTTATTCTGACCCACGACGTACAGGAAGGTGATCCGGCTATTGATTTTTTTGATTCTGACCTCGAGACGCTGCAAACATCCATGGACCAGAACAACATTCGTTTCGAGGCCATCACCCAGGACCGTATGTGTGAAATAACCATTGTCATTATGCGCGACCGGACAACACGCCGAACTTTTAACTATGCACTGGTTGAGGAAAACGAGCTCCAGTCACAGGCCCAGGCCTATGTGGATAAGGACTACAGCCGCGAGTCTCCGGGACTTGATTATACGTCTTATGAGCTGGTGCCGTCGGGCGACATCCTTTATTTAAACTTCACCGGCGAGATTACTAACGAAACGGCGGACTCCCGCTTTGTCCAGTACGCCACCATTTATAACGGCTGGATGGTCAATATTTCGCTGCTCTCGTTTGACGGCCAGATGTCAGCGGAAAACGAGCAGCTTGCCGCCGACATTGCGGCCAGCGTTCGCTTTGACCAGGCGCTTGAAAAGTCTCAGGACGCACAGCAGTATATCGATATGGCCATTGGCATCGGCATCGCGGTTCTTGCTGCGCTGTTCCTGCTGCGTTTTTACCGCAAAAAACAGCGGCAGATGCGTCTGCCATCTGTGACCGGCACCCAGCCTCAGGACAGCGATTCATCTTCCGCAGATTCTGCAGACGACCAGCCCCCGCAGCAATGAGCGTCTGCATGCTGACAGGCCATCGCCGCCTGCCGTCTGACGGCGGGGAACTGCGCCGGCGGCTTGACGCGTACATCGACGTACTGTGCCGCAGGGGTGTCACCGAGTTTTTATCAGGCGGCGCTTTGGGCTTTGACCTTCTAGGCGCTGAAGCGGTGCTGTACGCGCAACGTGCGCATCCGCAGGTCACCCTGACTATGGTGCTTCCCTGCCGCAATCAGTCTCATCGCTATTCTGCCGTACAGCGTCTGCGGTATGAAAGCATTCTGGCCCGGGCACAGAAGGTTGACTGGCTGTCAGACGTTTATTATGACGGGTGTATGCTGGTGCGCAACCGCGTCATGGCCGAGCGTGCCGACCTGTGTCTGTGCTATCTCACACAGCCGCGCGGGGGCACGGCCCACGCTGTTGCCACTGCGGCGGCGCGCGGACTGCCCATTTTTAACCTGGCCGACCCCACAAAGGAATAAAGCCTGTTCCTGTCAAAACTGCCCCGCTCTGAAACACACAGAGCGGGGCAGTGGTGTTTTTGCAATGGTCAGCGCCTGATCGCGCGGCGGATGGCCGTCTTGAGCTTCTGGGCTCCCGTCGGTCGGGGTGACAGCTCCTGCGCCAGCGTATCCATGGGCTTTTTCCCCAGAGCTGCAAAGAACTGCTCACGGCTCTGCGGGCGCGCGACCGGCCTGTCCAGGCACGGGTTAAAGCCCGCGGCCGCAGAGTAGTCGGCCTGCCAGAACACCACGTTTTCGCGCAGAGCCTCCCACGCGCGGCGGCCCGCATCGGTGTGCACGAGCACAAGCGACAGGCCCTTGTCATCGTCCTTATCCGGGAACAGCCGGTTGGCGCCCCAGAAATCACCGAGCGTCAGGTCTGCGCAGCTGGCGCGTCCCCGCGTTGTGCAGCGGTAGCAGGACGGCCGCAGGCCGACATCGGCCAGAAAGAGTTTCATATAAGTGTCAGCAGACGCAGGATGTGTCAGCTTCCCGCCCTTGCGCAGCCGCGCTGTGACCGAGTAGCCCTTCCAGCCCGTCGACTTGTCACGGAAGTCGATGCCCGCCACCGGCTCGCCCTGCTTTTGCGCAATCTCATCAAAATATTGCTCCAGCACCCGGGGCGACGGAACGCCATGGCAGACAATGTCGACGAGCAGCAGCCCCTCAGGCCTGCCAAAGGTGCGTTCGACTGCCGCGGTCTGGCACGGCGTTCCACAAAACAGCACTGGCCGTTTGTGCTCAAGCGCCTCAGCAATGGCCGGATAGGCAGACGACATGTCGCTCTGCACATATTTCGCGCCGCGCAGGGCAGTCAGTCCGCCGATGCTATCGACCGCCTGATGACGCAAAACAGTGCCGCGGTCCCACGCCGCGCCGACGACAACGCCTTCCCGCTCCAGCACCTGCTGTGCAAGCTCGGTAAAAACGCCGCCGGACGAGCTTTTTTTGCGTATCTCCTCATCGCGTGAATAGGCGCAGAACGTATCGGGCGTGCCGCGCACCGCTTCCTGCCCGGCCGGACAAACGGTGCGGCAGGCACCGCAGCCGATGCACTTTCCGCGGTCTACGACAGGACGGGTAAATCCCTCTTTATCCGGCTGCATGGAGATGGCCTTTGCCGGGCAGCGCCACGCGCAGGCGCCGCAGCCGACGCACAGTCCCGGGCGTTCGATGCCCTCGGCCAGGCCTTCGCCGCGGCACAGGCCGAGCAGGCGGGCAATGGTCTTTCCGGTCTCGGCCGAATTGGCGCTGTATTCCGGCATAATCGCACGCAGACGCTCCTGAATCTCTGTCTCTCGCGCCGCAATCCAGTCAAAGGCAGCTGTCAGGTCATCCGGCGTTTTCAGGCTCTGCACCGGCAGAACATAGTTGTCCTCGGTGCCGAACAGGTCGCGCGCAATACCGCGCGCCTTGACTGAATAACCAACGACCAACGTCGGAACGCCGGATGAATAGGCGGCAATGGTCGCATGGGTGCGGGCACCGATAAAAAAGCGCAGGCGGGCAATGGCCCCTTTGAGCACACGGCAGTCGCCGTCCGGCACCATGGCCACCCGGCCGGTGGATGCAAACTCGTTGTACAGCTGGCGCAGCGGCACGCGATCGTCGCCTTCTTCCCATACGACATGGGGAATGAGCGCGACCGCCATATCGGTCGTGTCCAGAATGTGCCGCACAAGACGGCGGTAGTTTTCCATTGTAATGCCCGGCTTGCTTTCAAGCCGCTGAATGAGCGGGCTGACATTGATGCCCACTGTATTGCCGGGCACAAAGCCAGGGGGCAGCTCGCCTTCAACAGCCGGCAGCAAAAAGGCTGTATCATGCGCCGGCACGGCACAGATCACCCCGTGGTCGCGCAGCGCTTCATAAGTGATGCTTTCGCGCGCTGTAATGGCGTCAAACAAACGCAGATGCGCGGCAAGGCCGCGCGGCAGGTCGTCAGGCTCAATAGAGCATCCAAGCAGCATGTACGGCTTCCCCTGCGCGCGGATGAAACGGTCCAGAGCATAATACCCTTCGCCGCGATTGTAACAGTAATTGTCGCCGCCAATGGCAATAACCAAATCGCTTTCGCGGACCAGTCGGGCGAACTCCGGCGTGATGGGCAGGCGCGACGCGCTTTTCCCCATCCGCTTTTTAACGTGATAGGTGATGTTATGCACTGAATACCGTCCAGGCAAGTGCTGCAGCCCGGCGATGCGCAGCTGGGGCAGGTCGGCCAGATATTTTTTGTCGTCGCCGACGCGATACGAGTAAAGCGTCACCTCGCACGGCTCGTTCAGCCCCTCAATCAGCGACAGCGTCGTGCGCGCCAGCGCTTCACACCCGTGATTACTCGAGCCGCCGTGCTGACAGATGAGTATTTTTTTCATGCCTTTCACCTCCGGGCAAAGCGCCCATTCCCCGCGCCCAGGCGGGACATGTGCTTATTATATACCATAAAGCGCCCTGCTTTCAACTGCTCATGGCATTCTTCCGTTTTTACCGACAAAAATGTTGCGCCGGCGACGGATTTTATACAAATCGCGGCTGTTATTCCCGGTCAGAAAACGCTATAATAGGCTTTACTGCCTACACGACACAGGAGGAAGCTTTATGGACAACGCTTTTTCACCCGACAGACGCACGCTGCTGCGGCTGACCTGGCCCATTTTCATCGAGCTGGTCCTGCAGATGCTCATGGGCAATGTGGACCAGATGATGATTTCACGCTATTCCGACACGGCCGTCGCCGCTGTGGGCAACGCCAACCAGATCCTCAACTTCCTGATTTTGACCTTTAATGTTTTGTGCACAGCATCCATCATCCTCATCACTCAGTACCAGGGCGCGGGGGACAAAAAGCGCGCTGAACAGGTCTATTCTGTGGCATTTTTCACCAACCTGCTCATCAGCGCCGCCATCAGCCTGATTATTTTCCTTTTCAACAAACCAATTTTTCGGCTGATGCAGGTACCGGCTGATGTGCTGCCCGAGTCCAGCGTTTACATTATCATCACCGGCGGTTTCATCTTCCTGCAGGCCATGTCACTGACATTTTCGGCATTTTTGCGTTCCAACGCATTTATGGTGCAGAGCATGATTGCATCCATTGCCATCAATCTGGTCAACATCGCGGGCAACGCCCTTCTGATTCACGGCATCGGCCCCATTCCGCCGCTCGGTGTGGCCGGCGTCGCCATTTCGACGACCGTATCACGCGCTATCGGCGTACTCGTGCTGTACCGCATGTTCCGCAAGTATGTGGGCGGCCACATCTCGCTGCGCGCACTGCGCCCCTTTCCCAAAGACCTGCTCAAAAAGCTGCTGGGCATCGGGCTTCCCTCTGCTGGTGAAAACTTTGCCTACAGCCTGTCCCAGATCACCATTCTGAGCTTTATCAACCTGTTTGGCACTGCCGTCATTACGACGAAGGTGTACGCCAGTATGCTGGCCATGGTGTCCTATATCTTTGCTTCCGCCATCACCCAGGCCACCCAGGTCATCATCGGACATCTGCTGGGGGCACGGCGTGTTGATGAAACCCACCGCCAGGTCATGTCCACACTGCGGGCGTCGATGCTCATCTCCTTTATCGCTTCACTGACACTGTGCATCTTTGCCCGGCCGCTGTTTTCGCTGTTTACGGACAACGCCGAGGTTCTGGCGCTGGGACAGAAGATAATGTTTATCGAGCTCTTTTTAGAGCAGGGCCGCGCCGTCAACATCTGTTTTGTCCGCTGTTTGCAGACGGCGGGGGATATCCGCTTTCCTGTCACCATTGGCATCCTGTCCACCTGGATTGTTGCTGTCGGCCTGGGCTGGGTGCTGGGTGTCGGTCTGCAGCTGGGCATTGTCGGCATCTGGTGCGCCATGGCGGCTGATGAATGCCTGCGGGCTGTACTCTTTATTTTGCGGTGGCGCGCCGGCGGCTGGAGACAGAAAAATCTTGTCGCAGCTTAAAAAAGCCGCCCCACAGGGGCGGCGGTACATTTAAAAGAACGCGTCATGTACGGCAATAAACGCCCGGTCGCTGTCCTCTTCCGAGACAATGACCGAGATTTTAATTTCGCTCGTCGTGACGCAGCGCACATTGACACCTGCCTGATACAGCGACTCAAACATGCGCGACGCGACGCCGTAGTCGCTGGCCATGCCGGCGCCTACGATAGAGATTTTGCACACGCGGTCATCGACTGAGATGCTTTCATACATCAGGTCGCCGCGGTGCTCGGTCAGCATCTCGACTGCGTGGTCGAGTGATTCGCGCGGAACAGAAAAGGTGATGCTGGTCTGTTGCCCCACAGCCGGCGGCTGCAAAATGATATCCACATTGATTTTCTGCTCAGTCAGACCCGAGAACAGGCGCCAGATATTACCCGGCTGGTCCTGCAGGCCCTCAAGGGTGACAAGCGCGACATTCTGATCGCGCGCCACACCGCTGACACTTCGCTTTTCCATAACTACCTCCCTGACACGGGTCCCCACCCCATTGATAAAACTGCTTTTGACCTCGAGCTGTACGCCAAAGCGCTTTGCCATTTCGACCGATCGGTTGTGCAGCACCTGCGCCCCCTGCGATGCCAGCTCGAGCATCTCGTCATAGTCAATCTCATAATGCCGCACTGCGTTTTGAACTACCCTCGGGTCGGCTGAATAGACCCCGTCGACGTCGGTATAGATGCGGCAGACGTCGGCTTCCAGCACAGCGGCCAGAGCCACGGCTGTTGTGTCCGAACCGCCCCGGCCGATGGTCGTGATATCGCCCGACGGGCTGATGCCCTGAAACCCCGCAACAACAACCACACGGTCCTGGGCGAGTTCTGCGCAGATACGCCGCGTGTCGATATATTCAATGCGCGCCTTGCTGTGCAGCGCATCAGTGCGGATACCGGCCTGCCAGCCGCACAGCGACACCGCCGGCACCCCCATGCTCATCAGCATCATGGCCATAAGCGCCATTGATGCCTGTTCGCCGGTCGACAGCAGGACATCCATCTCACGCGGGCTGATGCGGCGGCCGATGGCCTCGGCCTGTTCGACCAGATGATCTGTGGAGTCGCCCTGTGCCGACACGACGACGACCAGCTGATTTTCTTTTTTATAGTCGGCCGCAACAATGCTCGCGGCGTTGCGCAGCTTATCAATATTGGCAAGGGATGATCCCCCGAATTTCTCCACAATCAGTGCCATACTTATCCTCCACCTGTTGCTTGCCTTTCATATTCCAGTATATGCGGCAGCGTGCGGTGCTGAGCGCCAGCTGACAAGAAAACATATTGTTAAAGCAATGCTTCGTGGTGTATAATAGATAAGGTATTCGTAAAGGACCGCTCCCCGACCCGAAAGGAGGCTTTCGCCGTTGCGCCTGCACGAAAACCGACACATCAATTTTTTCCTGACACTGCTTTATATTCTTGTCATTGCCCTGGCAGGCTATGTATTTTTCAAGTACATCTTCCGCCTGCTCATTCCCTTGCTCATTGCCTATCTGCTGTCGCAGCTCATCATCAGACCTGTAAACTGGCTTTCAAGCCACACAATTATTCCCCGCCAGGCATGGAGCGCGTTGTGCACCCTTTTGTGCGTGACCGCCGTGGGGTCATTGCTGGTATTTGTCATTTATCAAATCGTGTACGAGGGCGTGCAGCTTTTCAATTCCCTGCCCGCAGTACTTGCCGCTCTGCCGGACAAGCTCGAGCATGTCCGGCAGTTTATTGACCGCCTGCTGGCATACCTGCCTGACTTCATGGCTTCGGCACCTCTTTTCGATTTAGAGACCTGGCTGTCTTCTCTATCTCTTCCCCAGATTGACGTAGGCGCCGTGTGGTCGTCGCTGACGCACGCAGTCTCCAGTATACCCGGCATTTTAATTACTGTTGTTTTTGTTTTTGTATCGACTTATTTTCTGACGAGCGACCGCCTGACAATCAACGCCTTTATCCACCGCCAACTCAGCGCCGGAGCCATTGTTGCCCTTGGGCGTACCAAAAGCTTTTTGTCCGAGTCGCTTCTCAAATGGCTGCGTGCACAGGCGATGATTATCAGCATCACCTTTTTCGAGCTGCTGGCCGGTTTTTTCCTGATGCGGCAGCCCTATGCGCTGGTCCTGGCCCTGCTGATTGCCATTGTCGACGCCCTGCCCATTCTAGGGGTGGGTACGGTACTCATCCCATGGGCAGTGATTTGCCTGTTTTCCGGGGAAACCGGCATGGCCATCTCACTGTGCGTGCTGTATGGCGTTATTCTGGTCGTGCGCAACGTCGTTGAACCCCGCATTGTCGGCGGGCAGCTGGGCCTGCACCCCTTTGTCGCCCTGCTTTGCATTTATTTCGGCTACCGCATCGCCGGGTTTGCCGGCATGTTCGTTTTGCCTGTACTCGTTTTAGTGCTGATTAAGCTGCACGAATGGGAATATATTAAAATATGGAAGTAAAAGGAGTTTTGCACCTATGACTGAACAAAAGCGCGCCGTAAACGCCATCACCGAAGGCGTGATCTGGAAGCAGCTCATGATCTTCTTTTTCCCCATATTGCTGGGGACCTTTTTCCAGCAGCTTTACAACACAGCCGACGCCATGATTGTCGGCCGGTTTGTCGGCAAAGAGGCTTTGTCCGCAGTCGGCGGCACGACCAGCACCATCATTAACCTGATTATCGGCTTTTTTGTCGGCCTGGCATCGGGTGCCACCGTTATCATATCACAGTACTACGGCGCGCGACAGCGAGAAAACGTCAGCCGCTCCGTACATACCGCCATGGCGCTGGCCATTGCCGGCGGCGCCCTGCTGACCGTCGTGGGCATCATCATTGCACCTTGGGCTCTGCGTCTGCTCAACACCCCTGAAGATGTCATGGGCCACGCGCAGACCTATCTGCGTATTTATTTTGCCGGCACCATCGGCAACCTGATTTTCAACATCGGCAGCGGCATTCTGCGCGCTATCGGCGACAGTAAGCGCCCGCTGTACGTTCTCATCGCCTGTACCTGTGCCAACATCGTGCTCGACCTCTTGCTGGTTCTTGTCATTCCCATGGGCGTCGCGGGTGCCGGCATCGCGACCATTCTCAGTCAGCTCATCAGCGCTGTGCTTGTTTTGTGGCTGCTGTCCCGCTCGGGTGAAGACATGCGCGTACATGTCAAGCGCATCAAACTGCACCGCGACCTTTTGGGCCGCATTTTCCGAATCGGCCTTCCGGCCGGACTGCAGTCGGTCTTTTACTCGCTGTCCAACATGGTCATCCAGTCAAGCGTCAATTCCTTTGGCACTGACGTAATGGCCGGCTGGACAGTTTACGGCAAGGTCGACGGCCTGTTCTGGATGATGATGAACGCCTTTGGCATCGCCATCACTGCCTTTGTCGGACAAAACTACGGCGCCCGTCAGTACGCCCGCGTCAAAAAGAGCGTCCGCGTATGTCTGGCCATTGCCTTTGGCGCATCCATTTTTTTGTCAGTGGTCATCTACCTGTTTGGCGGGATGATTACCAGCCTCTTTACTGACGATCCGGCTGTCATCGTACAGAGCAAGGAAATCATCGCCTTCATGGTCCCCTACTTTGTCACCTATGTATGCATCGAAATTCTGTCCGGTGCGCTGCGCGGCGCGGGCGATTCCCTGCGTCCCATGCTGATGGTCTGCTTCGGTGTCTGCGGCGTCCGCGTTTTATGGATCATGCTGCTCGTACCCATCTTCCACACCTTTACCTGGGTCATGGCCAGCTATCCCGTCAGCTGGGTGCTGACATCCATTCTGTTCATTATCTATTACAAAAAGTTTAGCACGCTGCGAAACCTTAACGTCGATATGCCCCTGGAATAAAAAACAGACCAACCAAAGCCCGGATTGACAAGCAATCCGGGCTTTTTGTTTAGCTTCGATTTTTAAAAATCTTCATGATATCTTCAAACACATCAGGCTCGTCCGGCTTTTCAGGCGCCAGCCCCTTGCCCGTCTGTTGAGCAGCATCCATCAGATTCTGACGCGCCGGGGATTCAGGCGGAACAGTGACCGGCTGCTTTCCTGCATCGGGCTGTGCCGCCGGAGCCGCCTTTTCTTCCGGCTTGGAGCTGCTGAAAAGTCCCTTTTCCGGCAGCGTGGGCTTATCGTCAAACCCGGTGGCAATAACAGTCACACGAATCTCGTCATCCAGCGTCTCATCAAGCGCAATACCGGTGATGACCAGGCCGTCGGGATGTATCGCATTCTGCACCATACTGCCAATCAGGTCGGTGTCCTCCATGACAAGGTCGAGCGGGCCGGTGATGTTCAGAATGACGCCGCGCGCGCCGTCGATAGATGTTTCGAGCAGCGGGCTCTGAATGGCCATCTTGGCCGCTTCCTCAGCCTTTTCCTTACCGCCGGCGCGGCCGACACCCATATGGGCATAGCCTGCATTGCGCATAATACTGCACACATCGGCAAAGTCAAGGTTAATCAGTCCCGGCACCGTGATGAGTTCGCTGATGCTTTGCACAGCTTGACGCAGCACATTGTCCGCAACCTCAAAAGCATTCTGCAGCGTAATTTTCTGGTCACTGACCAGCTTGAGCCGGTCATTGGGGATGATGACAAGTGCGTCGACCCGCTCACGCAGTTCGGAAATGCCGTTGTTGGCCTGTTCGATGCGGCGCTTCCCCTCAAAGGCAAAGGGCCGCGTGACAACGCCGACCGTCAGAATGCCCAGGTCCTTGGCAATCTGCGCAACGACTGGGGCTGCGCCCGTGCCCGTGCCGCCGCCCATACCGGCTGTGATGAAAACCATCTGCGTGTTTTCAAGCAGACGGCGGATTTCATCCTCACTCTCCTGCGCCGCCTTGCGCCCCACTTCGGGGTTGGAGCCGGCGCCCAGTCCGCCCGTCAGCTTTTCACCAATCTGCAGCTTGACGGTCGCAGCCGAAAAATTAAGTACCTGCTTGTCCGTATTGATCGCGATATAGTCTACACCCCGTATACCGCTGGAAATCATACGGTTGACCGCGTTGCCGCCGCCGCCGCCGACGCCGATGACCTTAATATTGACTGGCGCTTCGCCGCTGTTTTCTAATGCAAAGCTCATAATGCCCTCCCGGTATATCGTAAACTTCTTTTATTTTTCACTGTTTATAGGGTCTGAACCGCGCAGTCTGCGGGTCAGAAACATCAATGATTCCTCGCTCCTCAGGCCCCAACTCTGATATACAGACGCCGAGGAAACGCACTTTTTTCTCAAGATCTTCCACCGTACCCAGCTGCACTGTAAAGCGGTCGGCGTATGAAAGTTCGATCTCAAAGATTTTTTCCAGATCAATTTCCTTGATCTCATCCAGTATATCATTTATTTGCGCGGTATTCAATATGGTTTGCAGTGGTTTTTGCTTTTCACTCTGGGTAAAATTAGCATTTTTTCCAACTTCAGGGTCTGTCAGCTCTACACCTGTGACCAGGCAGTACTGGGCCGCCCCGTTTGCATCGGTCAGTTCCAGCAGCTTGCAGTCAGTGTCAATGATATAATAGCCCTGGGCAGTCTGAATAGCTGCCACCGGCACACATTCCGTAATGATAATTTCCATTTCGTCAGGCAGGCGGCGGCGCATGACAATCTCGTCAAGGTAGGGGCATTCGGCGAAGATGCGGCTGATGGCGGCAAACTTGTTGAGCATGAACATATTCTGCCCCGGCTCAATTCCCGATGCCGCGACAATTTCGTCCTGTGAGTATCGACTCTCACCAGTGACAGTAACGGTGCGCACCTTAAAAAAAATAGTCATGGCCGCCAGCACGGCCGCCATTATGAGCACGATGCACAAAAGCGTCACAAAGACGCTCGATCCGCGCCGCCGCCGGCGACGTCTGCTATTCCGCTTTTGTGCAGCGTTTTTGCTCATAGTATTTCTTCATTCCTGCATTTTGTCAGTTTATTCGCGGCGGATATCAGCCCCCAGGGCCGACAGCACCGTTTCGATGTGTTCATAGCCCCGGTCGATATGGTGAATCTCGCCAACACGGCTCTCACCATGGGCCGCCAGCGCGGCGATGACCAGCGCGGCCCCGCCCCGCAGGTCAGTGGCCTGAACCATGGCCCCGTGCAGCGGCGCTCCGCCGTCGACGACAGCCACACGGCCAGATACCTTGATGTGAGCACCCATTCGCATCAGCTCGCCCACATGGCGGTATCGGTTTTCAAAAATATTCTCCAGAAAAATCGTAGTACCCCGTGCCGTACAAGCGACTGCCATCATCTGCGCCTGCGCATCAGTGGGGAATCCGGGATAAGGCATGGTGCGCACAGGCGGCATTGCCCGCAGCGGACGCTCTGCGCGCAAACGGATGCTGCGTCCGGCCACGCTGATCTCGCACCCGCCCTCACTCAAGGCACTGGTGATGGTGCCGACGTGCTCAGGCTCGCATTCGCGCAAAGTGACGTCGCCGCCGCAGGCGGCTGCGGCGCACAAATACGTTGCCGCCTCGATGCGGTCCGGCATGATGCGGTGCTCGGTGTCCCGGCGTGTGTTTCCGCCGACAATAGAGATCTCTGATCCGCCGGCACCCGTGATGTTGGCTCCGGTTTTCTGCAAAAATTCCTGCAAGTCTGCAATCTCAGGCTCTCGCGCAGCGTTGATGATGCGGGTGACGCCGGCGCACGCCGTCGCGGCCAGCATGGTGTTTTCCGTCGCCCCTACGCTGGGGAAGGACAGGATGATGTCCCGCCCTTCCATTTTGCCCGCTTCACACAGGATTTCTCCCCCGCGCTCTTCAATGTGCACGCCCAGCCGCCGCAGAGCGTCAAGATGCAGGTCAATGGGGCGCGGCCCCAGCTCGCACCCGCCGGGCGTTGTCAGCCGGGCGCGGCCGCAGCGGGCGATGATGGGCCCCAGAAAAATGACCGACGAGCGCATTTCGCGCATCAGGTCATCGGGCACGTCCCACCGCTCGATGACCGAAGAGTCGACGGTGACAGTCTGCCCCTCACGCGTGACCTTACAGCCCAGGTGCCGCAAAATCTTGATGGCCGACTGTACATCGCGAAGGTCGGGACAATTATGTAAAACATTGCGGCCTGCGTTGACCACTGTGGCCGCTAAAATCGGCAGGACGCTGTTTTTTGCGCCGCTGACCGCGACGGTACCGGCGAGCGCCCGTCCGCCGTTGATAACGAGCATACTCATGCTATTTCTCCTCTCGCGCGGATGACAGGGGCAGACCTTTTGCCGACTTGCCGCCCCCCTCTTGTCTCACGCCATACTATGCCGTATGACGGCGAGAGGTGATTGTCTTGCTTTTGTCTATAAAATGCCCTTAATCGCATCATAAATACGCTTGAGCGCATCGGGACGTGCACGCTTGGCTGCGCACTCGCCCATCTGCCTGAGCCGGTCCGGGTTGCGCAGCAGAGTCTGTGCCGTCTCGTACAGTTTGTCGCCGGTGCACTCCCCTTCCGTGATGACCACGGCCGCTCCCGCTCTCTCGAGCAGGCGGGCGTTCTTTTCCTGGTGGTTGCCCGTCACATAGGGGGACGGCACGATAATGGACGGCAGGCCGGCGCAGCAGACCTCAGCCAGCGTGCTGGCCCCAGCGCGGCAGATAATCAGATCAGCCTGCGCCATGGCCTTATCCATCTCGAAAATATATTCCCGCAGGTCTACATTGTCGGCCTGTGCCAGGTCACAGCCTTTCTCCCTGATTTCGTCAGGCATCCATTTAAAATTGCTGGCGCCCGCGGCATGCAGCAGATTGAACTCGCCCTCGCGCGCTGTGCGCACGATAAAGTCGACCATTTTTTTGTTCATATACAGCGCGCCGACCGACCCCCAGAACGAAAGAATCATGGGGCGCTTATGCGCAAAAATCGGACTGTATTCAGCATCCCGGCAGTGCACGATTTCCTCGCGCACCGGGCTGCCGGTAAAAACCATGCGCTTGGCGCGCACCTGCGCGGCTGTTTCTTCAAACCCGAGCATTACGCAGTCAGCGCGATGGCTCAGCCGGCGAACGACCATTCCCGGCACGGCATTGACCTCGAGCAGCGCTGTTTTGATGCCGAGCTGCTGAGCCGCGGCCACCATGGGGTAGCTGGCATAGCCGCCCGTGCCGATGACGACGTCAGGCTGTACCTTTTTCAGGATTTTTTTGGCTTCCCGCACTGCTGTGACAGCGTTCTGCCCTGCCCGCAGGTTTTGACGCAGGCCGGAAAAGCTCAGGCTGCGCGACATACCCGCCAGCGGAAAGGCGAACAGCTCATAGCCGGCACGGCTGACCAGCTTTTCCTCAATGCCGCCCTTCGCACCTGAAAACCAGATCTCACAGTCTTCCTGTTTTTTAAAGTAATCGGCCGCGGCAAGGGCCGGATTGACATGCCCAGCCGTGCCTCCGCCGCAGAATATGACTTTCATCGCTTTCACCTATCCTTGTCTGGGCGCTGGTATTCGCCGGGACACCGACAGCACAATTCCCACCTCGGCCAGCAGCATCATCAGCGACGTGCCGCCGTAGCTGAAAAAGGGCAGTGACGCTCCGGTGACCGGGGCAAGTCCTGTAACGACAAACAGGTTGATGATGGTCTGCAGCGCAATCTGCGTCGTTACGCCGACTGCCAGCAGTGTGCCAAACTTATCCCCTGCCCGCATGGCGATGTAATAGCCGCGCATGATAAGAGCGGCAAAAAGCACGATGACCAGAACAGCGCCGACCAAGCCCATCTCTTCACACCAGACCGAAAAGATAAAGTCATTGGGCGCTTCGGGCAGAAACAGATGTTTTTGACGGCTCTGTCCCAGGCCGACGCCCCAGAGGCCGCCAGAGCCTATGGCCAGAAAGGACTGAATGGCCTGATAGCCTTTGCCCTGCGGGTCAATATAGGGATTGAGCCAGACCTGCAACCGGGCGCTCGAATGGCCCACGGTCATCATTATGGCAATCAGGCCGACAGCGGCCGAGCCGCCGCCCAACCCCAGCCAAAACAGATTAGCACCGCCGACAAACATCATGACAGCGCCAATGCCGAGAATGATGACAATGGCCGAAAAGTGCGGCTGCGAATAGATTAACCCACATAGCGCTCCGAGCATCAGGACATAAGGCGCGATGCCATAACGGAACGTGTGCATCTTTTTTGGTCCGTAAATGGACATCATACTGGCAAAGCACACGATGACGGCGAGCTTTGCAATCTCAGAGGGCTGGAACTCGGTAAATCCCAGATCGATCCAGCGCGTCGCGTCATTATGCGTCTCCCAGATAGACCCCAGGAAAAAGCGTGTCGCCAGCAGCAACGCACTGCCAATCATGGCGGGAATGGCGAGATAGTGGAACTTGTGGTAGTTCATACGCGAAACGATGAACATGGCCACAATGCCCACGACGGCGAAAAGTCCCTGCCGGATGATATAATGGAATGAGTTTCCATCCATGTTGTAATAGGCGTCGGTGTAACTGGCTGAAAACAAAGCGACCAGTCCAATGACAAGCAGCAGAAGAACGAGAACAGTAAAGGGGGCGTCAATTCCCGCAAGCCTGGGCTTTGTCTCCTGCTCCACTTCGCGTGTTGGCAGCTGAGACAGGTCGCGGGGCGGCATCATAATGGGACCCTGGGCCGGACGCCGGACGCGCCGTGTATTCCCCGCGGGACGGGGAGCCGTTTGTCGGTTTGACTTGTTCGTTTTGGTCACCTCCGTCCGGAAATCAGGCAAAAAGCAAAGTCAAGGCACAACAGAGCGCTGTAATCGCAGTAAATACAGCGACGATTTTCCGCTCGCTCCAACCGCATTTTTCAAAGTGATGATGAATGGGTGCCATTTTGAAAATGCGCTTGCCGCCTGAGATTTTGTAATATCCAACCTGCAAGATATCAGACAGCGTTTCGATGATATAAATGAGCCCCACGGGGACCAGAATGAGCGGCATATCATAGACAAAGGCCATGGCGCATACAGCGCCGCCGAGGTACAGCGAGCCGGTGTCGCCCATAAAGACGCGCGCGGGGTAGTGATTATACAGCAGAAAGCCCAGCAGTCCACCGAGCAGTGCAGCCGAAAAGCCGGACGGTGCCGCAAGGCCCGCGCCGTAAAAAACGGCGCAGAAATACAGCGCTACCACGGCGGTCACCGACCCGCACAGGCCGTCGATGCCGTCCGTCAGATTGACGGCGTTGACAGCGCCGACAATGACAAAAATGGAAAAGAGCAGATAAACACCCCACGGCAGCTCAAACACAGCCCCGACAAAGGGCACGACCAGATGGGGTGTCAGATAGTCCTGCAGGCGCAGGACAGATAAAAACAGGGCAGCCGCCGCAATCTGCAGCAGCAGCTTCTGCATGGCAGTCAGACCTTTGTTGCGCTTTTTCTTGACCTTTGTATAGTCATCGATAAAGCCAATGGCGCCGAAAACCAGGCTAAGTCCCAGCATATAGAGCGGCCGCGGGTCTGTCAGCCCGTTGAAAAGCAGCGCCACTGCAATGGCGACAGCCATACCCAGGATGAAGATAAAACCGCCCATGGTCGGCGTATTCTGCTTGTTCATGTGCCAGGTGGGGCCGTCTTCAAGAATTTTCTGCCCGAACTTGAGACGGCGCAGGGTTTTGATGATGGCCGGTCCTGCGGTGGCAGCCACGGCGAAAGCGACTGCTCCCGTCACCAGCATGACAGTCATCGGATTGTTCATGTTGATCCCCCCGGTTACAGGACAGCGCCTGCTTACTTGCCCTCAAAATAGGCGGCGATTTCCTCTCGCTCGTCCAGATGCAGCTTAACGCCCCGGACTTCCTGATAGGTCTCATGCCCCTTGCCCATCAGCACCACCACATCGCCCGGCTGCGCCAGATCGAGCGCATAACGAATCGCCTCGCGGCGGTCGACCACAACATGAACTTCAGCCGGACAGCCTTTCATGCCGGGCAGAATGTCGTCGATGATGCTCTGCGGGTCCTCGTCGCGCGGGTTGTCGGTGGTTACAACGCATACATCAGCCAAGTCTCCGCCCGTCTTTCCCATAATGGGGCGTTTGGTTTTATCGCGGTTGCCGCCGCAGCCAAACAGCGCAATGACCCGGTTTTGCGCAAAACCGCGTACTGCACGCAGCACATTTTCCATTCCATCCGGAGAATGCGCGTAATCGATTATGACAGTGTAATCCGTGTTTGTGGGCACGACCTCAATGCGGCCCGTAACGCCGTGCAGGTTCCGCATGGCGGCGACCACCTGCTGAAAATCAAAGCCGAGCGCCAGTCCGACGCCGACAGCACACAGGGCGTTGTAAACCGAGAACATGCCCGGTATGGCCAGGCGCACGCGGCCGATATTCCCCGTGGTGACTGCCTCAAACTCAACATGGTCAGCCATGAGCCGGATATTTTTTGCCACAAGGTCCGCGCTGTCCGACTGGGCTGAATAGGTGGTGCAGGGGCACTGTGCCGCCTCGCGCATCACCTTGTGCCACGGGTCGTCTGCATTGAGCACTGCGGCATCGCATCGGGTAAACAGCTTGCTCTTTGCCTGCGCATAGGCTTCCATGGTGCCGTGGAAGTCCAGATGGTCGCGGGTCAGATTGGTAAAGGCCGCTGCGGCGAAATGCAGGCCATACACACGGTCAAGCGCGAGCGAATGGGATGAAACTTCCATCACAACCCAGGCGCAACCAGCGTCGCGCATAGCGCCGAGCAGACGAAACAGCTCGTAAGATTCAGGCGTCGTGCGTTCGGCGGGGATGACTTCGTCGCCGAACAAAATATGATTTGTGCCAATCAGACCGACTTTTTGGCCGGTGCACTGCTCGATCAGGCCCTTGAGCAAATGGGTTGTCGTTGTTTTGCCGTTGGTCCCGGTGACGCCGACCAGCTTCATGCTCTGCGCCGGGTAGCCGAAAAAGGTGTTGGCCAGCGTAGCCAGCGCGCGGCGGCTGTCCGGCACGACGATGTACGGGCCTTTGTCATCCGGCGGTGTTTCGACGACAGCTGCAGCGCAGCCGGCCGCCATGGCCTCGGGCACAAACCTGTGCCCGTCGGCCTGATAACCGCGAATGGCAACAAATACACTGCCCGGCGCGGCGCGGCGCGAATCGCGGCAGATGCCGGTGATTTCGAGCCCGCCGTCACACCCGATCAGGGTGTGGGGCGTATCCTTGAGCAGTTCTGACAGCTTCATGGGTCCTCCTTCCGGCAGATGCTACTCTGCCCGTTGATCGAGGTCGCTGAAGTCGACCGTGATGACGGTGCCCACGGCCACCTTCTGCTCGGCCTCCACGTCCTGCTTAATGGCGACAACGTTGCCGCCACTCGAGTTGACGGCGCCCGTCGCACGGATATACAGATTAAGGTTGCTCAGCGTCCTGCGGGCATTTTCAACCGACATACCCGTCAGATCAGGCACGGTGACCAGCTTGTCGGGCTTTTCTCCATCGGTGTACAAAATGACCTCTGCCTTGCTCGAAACAACGGCGCCGGCGGCCGGAATCTGGTCGGTGATGGTCGTGCCGCTTCCCTCAACGCGGTAGCTGATGCCGTTTTGCTTGAGCGTCGACTCGGCCTGGGCGCGTTCGTAGCCCACAACGCCGGGGACCGAGACATCCTTTTGCTCGAGCTCTTCTTCGGTGTAGACCGGCTCGACCTCAAGATAAGGCAACACATCTTCCATGATGCGCCGGATGACCGGAGCAACCGTGATACCGCCGGTGACCGGGTATACGTTTGGCTCGTCGAGCATAACGAGCACGGCAATCTGCGGGTCATCTGCCGGCGCGAAAGCGACAAAGGACGAAATGCGCAGGCCTGTGACGCCGGTGGCCAGCTCTTTGGCCTTTTTCTCAGACGTACCGGTCTTGCCGGCCACGCGATAGCCCATGACATAGGCGTTTTTGCCGGTGCCGACGCTGACGACCTGCTCGAGCATGTCGCTGACCTGGGCTGACGTCTCTTTCGAAATGACCTGACGGACCTCCGTCCGGTCGTGGCTTTCAATGATGTTGCCGTCGCTGTCAATGACTTCTTTGACGATATAGGGCTCAAGCAGCGTGCCGCCGTTGGCGACCGCCGACACGGCCGTAATGAGCTGCAGCGGTGTGATGGAAAAGTTCTGGCCAAAGGACGCGACCGCAAGGTCTGTGGCGTCCATATTGTTAAAGTAGATGCCCTGCGCCTCGCCCGGCAGGTCAATACCGGTCTTCTGACGCAGGCCAAAGGCTTCAAAGTACTGGCTGAAGGTCTCGATGCCCAGGGACTGGCCAATCTCGATGAAGGCGGGGTTGCAGGAATTGCAGATGGCTTCAAGCAGGCTCTGCGAGCCATGGCCTCCCGCTTTCCAGCAGCTGATATTCCACTTGCCGACCGTTTTATAACCCGGGCAATAATAGCGACTGTCCAGCGATACTGTTTTTTCTTCCAGCGCCATGGCAGTCGTCAGAATCTTAAAGGTTGAGCCGGGGTCATAGGCATCAGAAATGGCCTTGTTGCGCCACTGCTCGTTGAGGACCTCTGTGCGCTTTGCCGAACGCTCCTCACCTGTCAGGGCGTCAACAGCCGCCTGGTCTTCGGGGTCGACAATGGTGAATGGTTCGTTGGGGTCAAAGTCCGGCTTGGTCGCCATGGCCAGAATGCCGCCGGTGTTGACGTCCATAACGATGCCGGCCACCTTGTTCTGCACATTGTTGTCGTAAAGGGCCATCTCAAGGTTCTTTTCCAGATAATGCTGAATGACCTCGTCAATGGTCAGTACCAGACTGTTGCCGTCCTCGGCGTCGTAATACATTTCATACGCAAAGGGCATTTCGTCGCCCGCGGCATTGGTTGCCGTGATGACTCGCCCTGGCGTGCCTGAAAGCTCATCCTCATAATAGGCTTCCAAACCCGACAGACCCTGCTGATCGGTTCCGACAAAGCCAAGAACGTGTGACAAAAAGTTGCCAAACGGATAATACCGTGTCGAATCAGGCTGCATGTAAATGCAGTTGAGGTCATTTTCGCTGATGAACTCGCGGATTTGGTCAGTAACCTCTTTTTCAACGCCTCTTTTGACAACTGCATAGGTTGCTTTTTCCTGCACCAGCCCCAGCACCTCGTCATAATCCATATCCAGCAGCTCGGACAGTGTCTCAGCGATAAGCAGCCCCTGCTCCTCGTCCTCGATTTTGGTTGCTTCCAGCGTGACCATTTCCGTTGATGCGCTGATGGCCAGCGGCTTCATATTGGTGTCGTAAATCGTTCCGCGCACCGGTGTCAGCGTTTTGTCACGCGTCTGCTGCGACAGCGCCTTTTCCTGATAAAAGTCAAAGTTGATGACCTGCATGTAAAACAGCCGCACAGCAACACATGCAAAACACACTACGCCCAACACAGACGCAACAACTATCATGCGCCTGATCATCTTGTTATCCGCTTTTCTTTGCAAAACATCACCTCGGGATACGCCAAACGCCCGGCCTGCGGCAGCCGGATAAAAAAACAACCCCTTCAAAGAAACGGGAGTAAGAAATTTTCATTCCTCACTCCTCCGTCCGCTTAACCTATTTATACTCTCTTGGTCAGTTGAGATATTCCACCACGGCGTTGAAGCTACTGATCAGGCCTGCGATCAGTGACGGGGTCTGCACTTCTTCCTGCGCCATGGCCGAACGCTCAGGGTTGCTCAGGTCGACATAGGTGACCTGCGAACTGTCCTGTTTGACCATGCCCATATCCTGTGCGCACTCTTCGACATATGTCAGGTTGTAAACCTGCTCTTTTTGAGCGTTGAGCGCGTTTTCTTCGCTCTGCAGCTCAGCGAGATCCTCTTTCAGGTTGGTATTCTGTGCGGCAAGTTCCGTCAGCGTACTGTACCCGCTGAGAATGAGTATGACAACGGCAAAGACGCCGGCCACGATGACGCCGTACTTTACATAGGGGATTTTTGCAGGGGCTTTGCGGCGCACCGACTTATTCTCGGGCAGCAGCTCAATCTGCGGTCCTCTCTGCTGCCGGGGATTAGGTTGTCCAATTTGTGCGGCTCTTTGCCGTGCGGGCGATGCTGCCATCGCGGTCCCTCCTGTCTTTTTGGCCTTTATATTTTTTCCGCTGTCCGCAGCCGTGCCGACCGCGCGCGCGGATTTTCCAAAATCTCCTGCTCGTCGGCCGTCACACCGCCCCTGTCAATCAGGCGGACCTGGGGCTTTCGTCCGCAGACACAGACGGGAAATTCCTTCGGGCAGATACAACCCTTTGCCAGCTGTGCAAAGGTCTGCTTGACGATACGGTCCTCAAGCGAGTGAAAGCTGATCACCGCCAGTCGTCCGCCAGTCGCCAGGCAGGGCACCGCCCTGTCCAGCGCTGTCTGCACTGCCGAAAGCTCACCATTGACCTCGATACGCACAGCCTGAAAGGTGCGCTTGGCCGGGTGCTGTTTCTCACGGCGGGCCGCTGCGGGCATGGCACAACGAACGATTTCGCTCAGCTCGGCCGTTGTCTCAATAGGCCTGTCCTTCCGGCGGGCTGCAATGACAGCTGCAATCCGGCCGGCATACCGTTCTTCGCCATAAGTACCGATGATCTCGCGCAGCTGCTGTTCACTGTAGCTGTTGACAACCTCGCGCGCGGTCAGGGCCTGTGTACGGTCCATGCGCATGTCAAGCGGCGCATCGCTCTGATACGAAAAGCCCCGCTCCGGCGTGTCCAGCTGATAGGACGAGACTCCCAGGTCGAGCAGAACCCCCTGCACGGCGGGAATCCCCAGATCGCGCAGCACTTCGTCCATATCCATAAAATTGCTTTTGACAAAATCAATCCGGCAGGCAAAACCGGTCAGGCGGGCGCGCGCGGCGTGCAGCGCGTCGTCGTCGCGATCAATGCACACCAGCCGTCCGGCTTCGCCCAGCCGCTGTGCAATCAGGCTGCTGTGCCCGCCGCCGCCTGTCGTGCCGTCGACATAGACGCCGTCAGGCCGGACGGCCAAAGCATCCATACACTGCCGGGCCAGCACGGGAACATGATGAAACTCCATGACTTAAAATCCCAGCTCGTCCATGGCCTCGGCTGCCGCTTCAGCCGTGACGCCCTCACTGTACTCACGCCAGCGGTCGGCGTTCCAAATCTCAGCGCGGCCGGAAACGCCCAGCACAAAGACCTCTTTTTTAAGGTCCGCATACTCGCGCAGATGGGTAGGAATCAGAATACGCCCCTGGGCGTCGACCTCGCAGCTGGCAGCGCCTGAAAAGAAAAAACGCTGCAGGTTGCGGGATTTGGACATGGGCAGGGCGGCAATCTTTTTTTCGAGCTCGGCCCACGCCTGCTCGGAATAAACAAAAAGACAGTTGTCCAGCCCTTTGGTGACGATAAAGCTGTCGCCCAGCTCTTCGCGCAGCTTGGTCGGAAAAACGAGACGGCCTTTCGCATCGATATTATGCGGATATTGACCGAGCATTCTTCCCACCTGCCTCTTGTCAGTCACACTTTCTGGCACAAAGGGCCACTTTCTCCCACCGCTTGTTCTTTTATTATACGCAGTGCGCCAAAAAATTGCAAGAGCTTTTTCGGAATTTTCCTCTATTCAAAAAGCGTTTTTTTGTCGCAAAATGTCGATTTTTAAAAACATAAAACATATGTTCGACATCAGGCAAAAGAAAACCGCTGGTTATTATTCCCAGCGGTTCCTGATTTATCCTTTTTTGCTTTGTCGTCCCCCGGCCCGAGGCTCAGCTCTCTGACGCGGGCTTGTCACGCAGCAGCTGGCGGAACTGGATGCGCGACTGCTTGAGCTCGTCTGCCGTCTGTGCCAGGGCATCTTCCGCGCGGCGCATGGCATCTTCGCAGTAAGTGCCCGCGGCCTTCATGATTTCACGCGAACGGTTTTCCGCGCCGGCAATAATCTCAGCCGCGCGCTTGCGCGCTTCGGTCACAACCTCGTGGTCATTGACGCGCTGCTTTGCATAATCCTCGGCCTGCTTTTTGATGGTATCGTACTCGCGCTTGCCGGCCGAAATGACCTCATTGCGCTTTTCCACGATTTCGCGCGCCATTTTAAGCTCAGCCGGCAGGTCGGCGCGGATTTCGTCCAGAATGTCGAGCGCCTTGTCCCGCTCGATGATGCAGCGGTCGCCCAGGGGCACGCTGCGGGCGTCCTGAATCATTTCATACAGGGTCATAATCAGTTCGTCAATGGTGGTTCCAGCCATAGTGCGTTATCTCCTTTATCGTTGTCCATGATGCTTTTCAAGCAAAGCACGGCAGACCGCCCAGGGCGCCAGATTGGCGATATCCAGCCCCAAAGCCGCCCGGCGTTTCAGCTCCGTTGAACTCAGCTCTTCCATTCCGGGCGCAGGCGGAAGCAGAACAGTCTGCGCGCCAGGCCATTTTTCTTCATTAAAGCGCGCCTGCAAAATTTCATACCCCAGGTCCTGCGCGCTGCGGACCCCCTTGACAATGGCGCACGCTTTTTTGTCCCGGGCGTACTCCCACAGCATCCCGGCCCACATATCGGCCTCGACGCCCGGCAGCTCCCTGACAGCCTGCTGCACCAGTGCAAAACGCTCTTCCCGCGAAAAAAGGTACTGCTTTTCCGCATTGTCCATGACAACGACAATAACGCGGTCAAACAGGCCGGCCGCCCGACGGGCCAGGTCAAGATGTCCGTTTGTCACAGGGTCAAAACTGCCGGGCACAATGGCAAGCTTCATTCCGCACTCCTCATAAGTGTGGTGATGGCCGTAGAGCCATAGCGATATTCCCGCAGCTTTTCATAGGGGGCAGCGGGAATATAGACCTTGTCCCCACAGGCGCTTTCACATACGATTATACCACGGGCGGCGAGGATGTCAAACTGTTCAATAGCCCTGAGGGCATCTTCCAGTATTTTTCCGCCATAGGGCGGATCGAGCAGAATAATGTCAAAACTGCCCGGGCTGTGCCCTGCGACGGCGGACCGGAAATCTCCGGCAAAAACCGTGCAGCGGTCCTGCACGCCGCAGGCCGTGATGTTCTGCCCGACGGCGCGCAGGGCGGCGCGGTCGTTGTCGCAGAACAGGCAGGATTCTGCCCCCCGCGACAAACACTCCAGCCCCAGCTGCCCCGAGCCCGCAAACAAATCGAGCACGCGGGCGCCCGGCACCTGAAACTGGATAATGCTGAAGACCGCTTCCTTGACGCGGTCAGTGGTAGGCCGTGTATGCAGGCCGGGCGGCGCCTTGAGCTGCCTGCCGCGGGCCGCCCCTGCAATGATGCGCATGCTATTTCTGCTCCTTTTCCGAAAAGTGACGCACAATCTCTTCCGCCACATTGCGCGGCACAACGGCCGCCAGCTCATCCGCCGAAGCGCGGCGAATGGCCGAAACCGTGCCGAAGTGCCGCATCAGCTGCCTGCGGCGCCTCTCTCCCAGCCCCGGAATGCCGTCAAGCGCTGAACGCCGGGCGTTTTTGGCCCGTACATCGTGATGGTAAGCCACGGCAAAACGGTGGGTCTCCTCCTGAATACGCCCAACCAGGGCGAACACAGCCGGCGTTGACACAATGCCAATCTCGCGCCCGTCCGCCGTGACAAGCGCTCTGGTGCGATGGTGCGAATCCTTGACCATACCGAAAATGGGGACCGTGACCCCGCGCTGCCTGAGCTGCTGCAAAGCGACATGAGTCTGCCCCGCGCCGCCGTCCATCAAAAACAGGTCGGGCAGAGGCAGAAAGCTCTCGTCTCCGCCCAACGCACGGTCGAGCCGGCGGCCGACGACCTCAGCCATGGCGCCGTAGTCGTCCCCGCCTGCGGCCAGCTTAACCTTGAACTTTTTATAGGCGCTTTTTTTGGGCGCGCCATCCTCAAACACCGTCATGGACGCGACCGGGTCGCTGCCGGCTGTGTTGGAAATATCAAAAGCCTCGATGCGCCGGGGCGTTTTTTCAAGTCCCAGCATTTCGCCCAGCAGCACCAGCGTCTTGCGCGAACGCTGCTCGCGGGTCTCGAGCGCCTCGAGCTCCAGCCGGGCGTTGTCAGCCGCCAAACGGACCATCTGCAGCTTTTCGCCGCGCTGCGGCACCAGCACAGAACAGCGCCGTCCACGCAGCGACGAAAGCAGGGCCTCGACACCTTCACGGTCGTCGATATCGCGGTCAAGCGCCAGCTCGCGCGGCGCATTGCCCGCACGGCTGTAATACTGCTTGATAAAGCTGCCCAGGGCATCAGGCAGATCCTGCTCTTCAAGGCCGTCAAAAAACTGCACCTTTTTGTCCATCAGGCTGCCGCCGCCGTAGGAAAGCAAGGCAAACGCCGCCCGCGTTCCGCGCAGGCCGCAGGCCAGAACGTCGATGTCAGACAGTGTGACGCCGGTGACCAGCCGGCTGCGGCCCAGCTTTTGAACAGCGCGCATCCGGTCGCGCAGCAGCGCGGCCCCTTCAAAATCGAGCGCTTCGGCGCGCTCGTTCATCTTTTCTTCCATCGCGTGCGCCAGGTCATCGCCCTTGCCCTCGAGCAGCAGAGCGCTCTGGCGCAGAAGTTCGGCGTACTGTTCGGGGCTGACGCTGCCGGTGCACACGCCGCAGCATTTGTTCAGGTGCAACATCAGGCAGGGGCGCTCCTTGCCGATGTCGCGCGGGAACTTGCGCGTGCAGGTGGGCAGGGCAAAGGTCTCGCGCACAATATCGATGGCCGCCTTGGCCGCGCCGCGGCCGCCGTAGGGGCCGAAATAGCGCGCCCCGTCATCCTGCCGCGCAGGAACGATGGAAAAAGTCGCGTATTCCCCCTTGCCCAGACGGACATAGGGGTAGCCTTTGTCGTCTTTGAGCAGGATGTTGTATTTGGGCTTATAGCGCTTAATGAGCGTGTTTTCCAGCAGCAGGGCATCAAACTCGGTCTTGGCGTAAATGGTCTCAAAATCGTCAATGTTTTCGACCAGCCGCCGCGTCTTAGCCGTGTGCGAAGCCAGATTGGCAAAATACTGGCTGACGCGGTTTTTCAGCACTTTGGCCTTGCCGACGTAAATGACCTGACCGTTCTTGTCGCGCATCAGGTACACGCCGGGCACAAGCGGCAGCTCGTGCGCCTTTTGCCGAAGCTGTGACAGGGTCATAAAAAACCTCCAGGCTATGCAAAAAGCGCCGCATGCGGGCGGCGCTTCCGGACAATATGGGGGCGCACAGGCAAAGCGCCGGTGTACCCGCTGCGAGCCTTATTCTCCGAAATTGGCGGCAATCAGGGCGCACAACGCGTTGACAGCCTCTTCCTCATCGGGGCCTTCAGCCGAAATGGTAATGGTGCTGCCCTTGGTGATGCCGAGCGACAAAACACCCAGCAGGCTCTTGGCATTGACCTTGCGGTCGTCCTTTTCCACCATCATGGTGCTGCGAAACTCATTGGCTTTCTGAATAAAAAAGGTTGCCGGCCGGGCGTACAGGCCCACCTGATTGGTTACTGTAATGTCTTTGGAAAACATAAAGCTCCCTCGCTTCCTGAGATTCGGTTGGTTGATTATAACTTATTTTAACAGATTCTTTCCGACTTGGCAATCCCTTTTCTGCAATTCTCGCGGGACTAAAGGAAAAAATAAAGTAAAATCGGCATAAAGGCGGCGGGAATCAGGTTGGCGACATTGAATTTTTTGATATCCCACAGGTCAAACCCGATGAGCATGAGCACAGCCGAGCCGACAAGTGACATCTGTCCCACAACGACCATGGGAATGTAATCGCCCAGAAAGTACGCAATCAGCGTAATGGCCCCCTGATAGACCAGAATGGACAGGGCCGACAGCATGACGCCGTAACCATAGACTGTGGCGAAAATAATCGAGATGACGCCGTCGAGCACCGCTTTGGTAAAGAGCATGGATGGGTCGCCCATAATGCCGTCCTGAATTGAGCCGATGATGGCCATGGCCCCTGCACAGAACAGCACCGTCGAGCTGGCAAAGCCAGCCCCGATATCGACATTTTCAGCGGCCCCCGGCTTTGACAGTTTGCGCTTTAAAAAGTTGGCAATGCGGTCGAACAGGCGGTCAATGCCGATGAGTTCGCCGACCAGCCCGCCCAGCACGAGCGACAGCACCAGCCCCAGCCCGTAGGACGACGTCAAAACGCCGTCCTGCGCCGCCGTCACCGCCTGTGTCACAACGCCGAGCACGCCCAAAAGAAAGACGCCGGTGCCCTGGGCGGTAAAAATGATTTCCTGAAAGCGCTTCGGTATTCCCTTTTTGAACAACAGACCGACCGCTCCGCCCGCGACAATGGCAGCCGCGTTGACCAGCGTACCTGCTCCGACCATATTTTCTTTTCCCCTTTGTGTTTTGTCTTTCCTGTTATTCCAGCGTGGCGATGGTCACGCCGTCCTCGCCCTCGCCGTAAACGCCGAGGCGATAACTTTTGACCTGCGGCATTCCCTTGAGCTCGGCCTGTACGGCGCGCCGCAGAACGCCGGTCCCCTTGCCGTGGATGATGGTAACTGCCGGCAGGTGCATCCGCACTGCGCCGTCGATAAAGCGCCCCAGCTCCATGATGGCCTCTTCAGCCGTCATGCCGCGCAAATCAAGGCTGGCCCCCTGGCCCTCGGGCCGGGGAACACGGCCGCCGGCCGTACTTTTGGGCGCCTGGACCGGCTTGGGCCTGCTCTCTTCAATGAACTGAATCTCATCGGGCCGCACTGTAATCTTCATGATGCCGGCCTGCACGCGCACATTGCCACCCGGGGCCGGCGTCTCGAGCACTGTGGCCCGCGTTTTGGTCGCCAGAAGCTCGACCGTATCCCCGGCCCGCAGGGGGCGCGGGGGTGGGATGGCCTTTTTCTTGGCCTTTTCCAGTGTGGTCAGGCGCTCTGCATCTGAAATCTGCCCGCGGAAAGCGGCCCGCGCCGCAGCCAGATTGGGGTCTTTGCCCTCTTCTGCCTGCTGGCGCAGCCTGCGCGCCTCGGTCAGCACATACTCCGATGTGGCGCGCGCATTGTTCAAAATCTCCTGCGCCTTGAGCTTGGCATCCATGATAAGTTTCTCGCGTTCGCCTTCGAGCGTGCTCAGGCGCTCACGCGCCGTGCGCTCGGCCTCGGCCGCTTTGGCGCGGTCACGCTCAGCAGATGCCAGACGGTGCTCCAGCTCCTGCCGCTTTTCCTCGAGCTGCGAAATGACCTCTTCAAAGCGCTTGCTCTCGGCGCCGATACGGCTGTTCGCGCTTTCGATGACAGCGTCATCCAGCCCCAGCCGCGAGGCAATGGCAAAGGCGTTGGATTTGCCGGGAATGCCGAAGACAAGGCGGTAGGTTGGCCGCAGCGTCTGCACGTCAAACTCGCAGGACGCATTTTCGACCCCGTCGGTCTCCAGAGCGTACATTTTGAGCTCAGCATAATGGGTCGTGGCGATGACGGCGCTGCCGCGGCGGCGGAGCTCTTCGATAATGGCCATGGCCAGCGCCGCGCCCTCGACCGGGTCAGTGCCGGCCCCCAGCTCGTCGAGCAGCACCAGCGCGCCGCTGTCGGCCGCATGAAGGATGTCAACGATGTTGACCATATGGGATGAAAAGGTAGACAGCGACTGCTCAATGCTCTGTTCGTCGCCAATGTCGGCCAGCACCGACGTGCGCAGGCGCACAACGCTGTCCTCGCCGGCCGGAATCTGCAGCCCGCACTGGGCCATGACGGTCAGAAGTCCGACCGTTTTGATGCTGACCGTTTTGCCGCCCGTGTTGGGGCCGGTGATGATGACGGTGTCGCATTTGCCGCCGATTTCAAAGTCAATGGGCACCGCCTTTTCAATGTCGAGCAGCGGATGGCGCGCGCGGTGCAGGACCGTTTTGCCGCTGTCGCTCAGACGGGGGCGCAGGGCCTTCATCTTATAGGCCAGCTTGCCGCGGGCAAAAATGAAATCAAGCGCGCACAGCGTCTCATAATCGCGCTGCATGGCGCCGGCGCAGGCCGCAACCTCGGCCGACAGGGCGGCCAGGATGCGTTCAATCTCCTGCTGCTCCTTGCCGGCCAGCACGCGGATGCTGTTGTTTAAATCGACGACAGCCGTGGGCTCGATAAAAAGCGTCACCCCGCTCGAGGACACATCGTGCACCAGCCCGCCAAACGCCGAGCGGTACTCGGCCTTGACCGGCACAACATACCGCCCCGAGCGGATGGTGACCAGACTGTCCTGCAGCATTTTCTGGTAAGTGGGCGAGGATGTGATGCGGTTTAAGGTCTCGCGCACGCGCGACGACGCGACGCGCATCTGCCGGCGGATATCATTCAGCTCAGAGCTGGCCGAGTCGGCTATTTCCTCTTCTGAGATGATGGATGTGGTGATTTTATCTTCCAGATATTTGTTGCCCGACAGAGAGGAAAACAGCTCGTCGAGCGAGGTTTTTCCCTCGCGGTGATTTTCAAGGTAACCGCGCGTCGTGCGGGCCGCACGCAACAGCCGCGCCACAGCAAGCAGCTCGGCCATGTTTAAAACGCCGCCCATGTCGGCGCGCGACAACGCCCCCGACAGGTCCCTGACCCCGTCAAAGGATGGACTGCCGAACAGCCCCATCAGGTGAACGGCATCGGCGCACTGCTGCTGCAAAAGCTCACAGCGGCTGAGCACCGTTTCAGGGCGCAGAGACAGCGCCCGCTCGCGAGCCAGGTCGGTCTGTGTCTGCTCTGCCAGCAGCTCGAGCACTTTGTGAAGCTCGAGCGTGCGCAGTGATTTTTCTTGCAATGTCATGTCAGGTCTCCCAGTTTATGATAAAAGTCCAACGTCGAAAAGCCGCGCTCCAGGCGCGACAGAAGGTATTTTTCGGTAAAGTCACACAAAACAGCGCGACTTTCGCCGTCGAGTGAAAAAGACAGAATTTTTTTCAAATCACAGCTCAATATGTAACGCGCCGCCCGCAGAGCCGGCTCGTCCAAAGCCTGCGACAGCGTCCTGCTGTCAGGCGCGTAGCCCGAAAGCGCAGCGTAGCGCAGCTCGAACGCCGCCTTGACCTTCCAGCGCTCGGCCACGCTCTGTGACAGGGCGTAAAGGCTGTTGAGCGACAGGCGCATGACACCGGGCTGCAGCGGGTCACCTTCAGCCTCAGTGCCCAGCACCTCGGCCAGATAGGACGCCAGCGCTGTGCTGTCAAGGTCGTGGCGCAGCCCGGCAAACTGCTCGCGCGTCTCAGCCTCGTCAAGCCGGTAACGTCCGTTGTATTCAAAAAGGGTCATTTCAGAATAAGCAAAAAGCTGCACGGCGGGCAGCAGACGGCTGCCGCGCCGGCGCGCGCCGCGCGCGCTGACCGTCAGCTTGCCCAGCCGGTCGGTCAGCACGGTGAGAATCTTATCGCTTTCCCTGTAATCGACCGAGCGGATGACCAGCCCGCCGACAACTGCGTGCATGGACCGACGTCCCCCTTTACGGCCTTTCGCCGCGCTGCCGGCGCTCGCGCGCCTTGTAATAACAGTAAGCCTGCGGCAGACCGGTTTTTTTAAAAAGCTCCCAGCTTTCGTCCCTCATCTCATCACCTCGGCCTTAGTTTCTGCATCACCTTGCGGTGCTACCCGAAAAAAATAAAGACAAAGCTGGAAAAAACTTTTACGGCTCGTCATACAAGCCCATGCTGCGGATTTGATTGACGTTATTGCGCCAGTCCTCCTTGACCTTGACCCACAGCTCAAGAAATACTTTTGTATCGAGCATCTGCTCAATCTCGGTCCGCGCCGCGGCGCCGACCTTTTTGAGCATGGCCCCGTGCTTGCCGATGACAATGCCCTTGTGGCTGCGGCGCTCGCAGTAAATGACGGCGCCAATCTCCATCAGCCCATCCTCACGCTCGACGTATTTTTCAATCTCCACGGCAATGCCGTGAGGAACCTCTTTGTCGAGCGCCATGAGCAGTTTTTCGCGGATGACCTCGGCCACCAGCTGCCGCTCAGGCTGGTCAGACACCATGCCGTCCGGGAACAGCTGGGGCGACGGCTGGCAGTGCTTTTTGAGCTCGTCGAGCAGCACATCCAGCCCCTCGCCGCGCGATGCGGCAATCGGCACCACAGCGTCAAAGGAGCACGCGTTCTGATAAGCGGCCATGACCTCGAGCAGGCTCTCTTTTTTGACTGTGTCAATTTTGTTGATGACCAAAATGGCCGGCAGATGGAACTCGTTGATTTTGTCAATGAGCATCTGCTCGGGAATGCCAATGCGCGGCACCGGTTCAACGACAAGCACGACGGTGTCCACGTCAGTGACCGTCTCATTGATGACGCGGACCATGGTCTCGCCCAGACGGGTACGGGGCTTATGCAGGCCCGGCGTATCGAGAAAAATGAGCTGGCAGTCGTCCGAATTAAGCACGCCGGTGATACGGGTGCGGGTCGTCTGCGGCTTGTTGGACACAATGGCCACCTTGACTCCGCACAGCGCGTTGGTCAGGGTGCTTTTGCCGACGTTTGGCCGGCCGACAATGGAAAAAATGCCGGCTTTTGTGATCTGGCTCATGATATCACTCCTCGCGTTTCAGACCCATCGACGCCAGCACTTCCTCTTCGCGGGCGCGCATGGCCGCCTTTTGCGGTCCTTCATCCATATGGTCATAGCCGAGCAGGTGCAGCATGGAATGGACGGTCAGATAGGCACATTCGCGCTCGGCCGAATGACCGTATTCCTGTGCCTGCGCCCGGGCGCGCTCAAGCGAAATGAGCACGTCGCCCAGAAAAAGCCGCCCTGTATCGGGGTCACGGTCCTGCTCCAGGCTTCCGCCGTACTGACCCTCAGAAAACTCCAGCATGGGAAAGGACAGCACATCGGTCGCGCGGTCAATCTGGCGGATGTCGCGGTTGACTGCGCGAATGCCCTCATCGTCGACCAGCGTGACGTCGACCCCTGCGTCAAACGGAAAGTCGAAAAGCGCAAACGCAGCCTGTGCCGCCTGCGTAATCAGTTGCCTCTCCTGCGGATGCTCGGCCTCGAGCTCACTGTACAGAGTCACTTCCAGCATGGCCTGTCCTCCTTTTTTTGCTGTGTTCTGCCTGTCTCCAGATTATACTATTTTTTCGTTTCAAATACAATGTTGGGGCTTTTTCGGCAGTTCAGACCTTGTAGCCCAGCAGCCGCCGCAGACGCTTTGACGCCGCTTTTCTTCCGGTATCGCTGCCGGCGGCGTCCTGCTTGATGGCCAGATACTCTTTCAAAACGGCCTCATCCTTGTAATAGAGTACAACGATTTTCCCTTTCAGGCTGTCAGCGTCGGCCAGGTCGCCGGCGAACAACTCAGGCTCTGCAAAACTGTGCACAGCAAAACGCGCCGCAGTCTGCTCAGCATAAGGCTGCAGCGTCTGCCACTCCTCGGACTCGAGCACAGGGCTGAAGGCCAGGGGCTTAACGCCCTGTGCGACCATTTCGCAAAAGGCCTCAATCATGCCCAGGTGAAAGGACCGCTCGTCAAATCCGTCAAACCGCTCCATACGATCGCCCCTACTTTTTATAGTAGCGGTGTCCGCCGCCCTTGCGGGGCTGCTGCCCGGCCCTCTGTTCCTCGTACTTTTCAAAGGCCTTGACAATCTGTCCGACCAGCTTGTGGCGCACGACGTCGCGGCCCGTCAGCTCAACGACCTCAATGCCTTCGATGCCCTGCAAGAGCTCAGCGCACTTCTTCAGGCCCGACTCGCTGCCCGCCGGCAGGTCAATCTGGGTGACGTCGCCGGTCAGGATCATACGCGACCCCTCGCCCAGACGGGTCAGAATCATTTTAAGAGACGTCATGACAAGGTTCTGACACTCGTCGACAATGACGCCGGCGTTTTTCAGGGTGCGGCCGCGCATATAGGCGAGCGGAGCCACTTCGATGGTGCGGTTTTCCACATACTTCTGCACCGTGTCATGGCCTAAAATCTCGTCCAGCGCGTCATACAGCGGGCGCAGATAGGGGTCGACCTTGTTTTGCAAATCGCCGGGCAGAAAGCCCAGTTTTTCACCCGCTTCGACGGCGGGGCGGCACATGATAATCTTGTCGATCTCCTTGCGCTTGAGCATGGCGACAACAGCGGCCACGGCCAGATAAGTCTTGCCTGTGCCCGCAGGCCCGATACAAATGGACACGGTATTGTTCTTGATGGCCTCAAGGTACCGGCGCTGGCCGATGGTACGGCACTTGACAGGCGCGCCGCGGTGGGTGATGACGATGGTGTCCTTCATGGCGGCCAGCGCTGCCTCGGCGTCGCCGGTGCGCACCAGGTCAATGACACGCAGCACTGCAAACTCGTCGACAACCTCGCCTGCGCGGCGCATCAGGCACAGTGTCCGCAGCGTCTCTGCGGCAAGCTCGACATCATCCGTGATCTCACCCTTGACCTCAACCGTACCGTCGCGGGTCAGCACCGAGACCCCGAGATGCTGCTCAATGGTTTTCAAATTGACGTCGCCGACACCGAATACATCCTGCAAAACGGCGATGTCCAACTCCATAGTAATCGTGTGCAAAAGTTTTCCTCACTTCCATGATATCCTGTTATTTTTACGGCTGCCCGTCAGCTGCGCCGAGCGGCACCTGCACGCCGCAGCGCTCAAGGCATTCGGCCTGCAGCGTGGCCACCAGGCGGCCGTCCTTTTTCTCAAACCGGTAATCGAGCTCAGTCACAGCGGCGTCGGCCGCCTGCCTCTCCAGCATGTCGAGCAGGCGCTCATGCAGCGTTTCAGCACATTTTTCCTCACTCAGCTCCAACGGGGCGCGCTCGAGTTCAATGTAAGTCTCAGTCACCAGCGTCAGCGGAAATCGCAGGTTTTCTGACACAGACAACGATTTTTTCTCCACCTTTTTATCATAACACGCAAACGGCGCACTTTCAACCAGATATAGGTTCAGCCTTTTTGAGCCGATTATCAGTGCATGCCGCGTTTTTATCTCCCCTGTGGGTACGGCGGCGTCGATCTGATCAGACAGCGCCAGCTGCACGGTGCGCCACGTTCGCAGCGTGGCCTCGGCGTCGGCGTGCACAAGCCAGGTCTCTCCCTGCTGGCTGAGCATGGTGCCCGACGCCAGCAGTTCGCCGGCCTCGACGGTCTTTCCCACCTCGGTCATGGCAGTGCCGCTGCGCACGATCAGACTGTCGATAACACCCGTTTTGTCCGCCACGACGTCGCAGGGCGTGTCGATGTCCAGCTCTTCGCGCACGACGCCGTGCTCGCGCACAATGACCTGTGCATGACTGCCGTGCAGATTGACGGCCAGATACGACAGCCGATCGGTCTGCTCGAGCAGAGCGTTGCGCACCGCGCCCGCATTGATTCCCGACGTCCGCGCGCCGATATACAGGCCGTTCTGTTCCAACAGCGTCATGACCTCGGCCTGGGTCATGCTTTCGCACCCCTCGATGCTGATAGTCCACACAAATCCGGACAGCGCGTATAAAATCGCTGCACACAGCACGGCGCCCAGCACCAGGGCGTGCCGCCTGCGCAGACGCCGCCCGTAAAAGGGCGCGCCCGATTTGCCGGTAACGCGGATACGGCACATGGTCCGCCGCGCATAGGGCCGCAGGGCGAAAAAGCCGCTGATTCGCACGCTGGCTTCAATGCGGTCCGGTGCGACGCGATGCACCCCCCAAAAGGCGATGCCGTTGGCGGCGCACACGTTGAGAAAGCGTTCAATACCCGCCCCCTGTACCGAAATGCGCACGCTGCCGCGCAGAAAATTGACACATTGCATGAGCATGGCCGCACCCCCTAGCGCTGCAGTTCGACCGACGCAATCAGGCCGGTCACGGCGATTTCTGTCTGCGTCATGGTCCGCAGCTGCAGCTCCATGCCGGTGACCCTGATGGTCATGTCGCGGGCCGCCACGCGTATGCACTCCTCGCTGTATTCCAGCACCCCGTGGTGCCGCTCAATCAAAAGCTGCCCGCTTCCCGTCAGCTCGATGCGCGGCACGTCGAGCAGCGCATAGGCCGGCACATCCATTTCGGCAACCGCCTGCCGCACCTGCTCCCGCCAGGGGACTTTTTGCCCTTTATCCCGTTTCTCCATCACACTGTTCCCTCCGCATGTGCTCCGGTGCTTTCGCATATAGTTTGGCAAAGCTCAAACGAAATGGAGCCTTGCTATGAACAGTATATTGCGAAAACGCATCATTGAGACGCAGATTTACCTGGGCATCGGGATTTTTGCACTGGGGCTGGTGCTGTTCACCCGTGAAACATCACAGGCGGCAGCTGACGGCGTCGCACTGTGCGCACAGGTCCTCATCCCGTCGCTTTTCCCCTTTTTCGTCGTATCATCGCTGTGTGTGCAGACCGGACTGGCCGCGCTGGCCGGGCGCGCGTTTGAAAAGCCCATGCGCTTTCTGTTCGGTGTGCCCGGCGTGTGCGCTCCAGCCTTTGTTCTGGGGCTGGTCGGCGGATACCCTGTGGGCGCCCGGACCGCCATTTCACTGTATGAGCAGGGCGCGTGCACCAAAGCCGAGGCCGAGCGCCTGCTCGCCTTCTGCAACAATTCCGGGCCTGCCTTCATCCTCGGAGCGGTCGGCGCCTCCATGCTTGGGGGAACCGGGGCCGGCGCGCTGCTTTACGCCACGCATGTACTGGCCTCAGTCACTGTCGGCGTGTTGTTTTCCCTTCGTGCACGCCGGCAGAGCACAACGCAGCGGCCGGTGCAGGGGCGCATCGATGTGGTCTGCGCTCCGCTCGGCCGCGCCTTTACCAGCGCTGTGACCTCGTCGTTTTCATCGATCCTTAACGTCTGTGCCTTTGTCATCTTTTTCGCCGTCGTCATCCGTCTGCTCGGGCTGCTTGGCGTCATCCCCGCCCTTGCACGGGGTTTGAGCACCCTGCTCGCCCCCTTGGGGCTGGACGCCGATCTGACCGGGCAGGTGCTGGGCGGACTGCTCGAGGTGACAAGCGGTGTCAAGGGCCTGCTCCCCCTCGACGCCGGCATGGGAACCAAGCTGACTGCGGCCGCCTTTCTGCTGGGCTGGGCCGGGCTTTCCGTACACTGCCAGGTGCTCACTCTGATCGGCGACAGCGGTCTGTCTCCCCTGCCCTATCTTGCAGGTAAAGCGCTGCACGGCTGCCTGGCCGGTCTGCTGACCTGGCTCGCCGTCCGCCTGCTGCCCCTCGGCGTCGCTGCGTCAGGCACTTCGGCTGCGCCCATCCCGCCCTTGTCCGAACTGTCGCCGTCCTTTTGGGCATCGCTCGGCGCGTCTGCTGCGTGCTGGCTGACCCTTGCCGTGCTTTCCCTGTTTTTCCGTCTCATTACCCGTTGTAAAAAGTCGGATTCTCCTGTATAATGATGACTGATAACAACTGTCAAGGAGGCGCCGACATGCTTTATGATGAACCGCCCCGCAGGGTCTGCGCCCTGTGCCAATACGCCCGCGATTTTCGCGGCGACGAAATGCTGTGCATGAAAAAGGGCCCCGTGTCCTTTGACTTCCACTGCCGCCATTTCTGCTATGACCCCATGCGCCGTAAACCGGCGCCTCCCGCCCTGCCGCGTGCTCTGCCCGCGCCCGAGGCCTTTCAGCTGTAAAAAATCCCGACCGCTTGAAAGCGGCCGGGACTTTTTATTTTTCATATACATCGGGCCGGCGGGCCGACAGCAGCGGCAGCTGCGCGCGCACGCGCTCGTTCTCACTCAGGTCGAGCTCAGCCACCAGCAGCTCGGGATCTGTACCTGCCTGCGCCAGCACCTTTCCCCACGGCGAACAGACAATCGAATGGGCATAGGAGACATAGCAGCCCTGCTCGTCGCGCGCCGGAGCGGCACCGACAGTAAACAGCTGGTTGTCGACCGCGCGCATGCGGAAAGACAGCTCCCAGTGCATGGGGCCTGTCGTCATGTTGAAGGCCGCAGGCACAAAAATTGCCTCAGCCCCCTTGAGCGCCATTCGCCGGAACAGCTCGGGAAAGCGGATGTCAAAGCAGATGCACAGACCAAAGCGGTGCCCATCGGCCCCAAACACCGTGACATCTTCGCCGGGCGTAAAGACGTCTGACTCGCAGAAGCGCTGGCCGCCCTGCACATTGATGTCAAAAAGATGCACCTTGCGGTGCCGTGCGATGACCTGTCCCTGTGGGTCAAAGACAAAGCCGGTGTTGTAAAGCCGCCCACCGTCGCGCTCGGGCATGGAGCCTGCAACCAGTGTCAGGCTGTTCTGCCGCGCCATGCCGGCCATCGCCTCAAAGGCCGGCCCTCCCTGTTCCTCGGCGTACTGCGGAAAATACTCGTTGGTATAGGGACAGAAAAACATTTCCGGCAGCACGGCGATGCGCGCTCCCTGTTCGGCAGCACGGCGGACAAACTCTGCCGCCGTGCGCAGATTTTCCCGCTTATCCATGCCCACAGGCATCTGGATTGCGGCGATTTTCATGGATATCACTCCCTTGCAGCGCCAGATGATGGCATATCCCGCCCTTCCCCGCCATATAGATTATCAGAACTGGTCGGGGAGGGACTCTGTTTGAAAAGCGACGCTTATGCGCGGTGTGTCGACATCGCAACATACATCACTGAAACAGGCGCCACAGTGCGCCAGGCAGCCAAAAAATTCGGCGTTTCAAAAAGCACGGTACATAAAGATGTCACCGAACGGCTTTACAGCGTCAACCGCTCTCTGTACGAACAGACACAGCGCGTTCTGGCGCAGAACAAAAGCGAACGCCATCTGCGCGGCGGCGCCGCTACAAAGGCCAAATACGAGCACATGGGCAGCTGACCGGTCATACGCACAAATCAGCCAGACTTCCGTCCGCTGCGCGCAGCAGGTCCCCGGGCGCCAGCTCGACCTGCGCACCGATTCTGCCCGCGCTGACCGCCATAGTCTGCAAGTCCCCGGCGCTCATATCCACAAAGGTGGGAAAGCGCTTTTTCATTCCAATCGGCGAGCAGCCGCCGTGCACATAGCCGGTCATCGGCAAAAGCTCGCTCTGCCTGAGCATTTCCACCGACTTGACGGCCGCCGCCCGGGCGGCCTTTTTCAGGTCCAGCTCTTTTTGAACTGGAATGACAAAAACGAGCACCGACCCGCCGTGGCCCCGCGTCACCAGGGTCTTGAAAACCGCCTCAGACGGCAGATTGACCTTTTTGGCCACGCTGACCCCGTCAATCAGGCCGTCAGATGCGTCGTAATAATGCGGTGTGTAGGTAATTTTCGCCCGCTCCAGCGCCCGCATGACATTGGTCTTGTCCACGGATACTCCCCCTTTGACATCGTCCAAACGGCGGACGGCAGGGCGCCGCCCGCCGCTTCTTTTACCGTTTGCCGTGCAGAATGACCCGGCCCGGCGTGGCGCCGGTCAGCTGCTTGTCATGGTACACGACCTCGCCGCCCACAATGACATATTCAATGCCTTCAGCCAGACGGCTCGACTCCATAAAGTCGGCAGTGTCACAGATGGTGTCATAATTAAACAGCACAAGGTCGGCGTCCATGCCGTCGGCAATGACACCCTTACCCTCAATCATGCAAAGCTGCGCCGCCTGTCCGGTCATTTTGTGGATCATGGCTTCGAGCGGCATCAGATGATTTTCCTTGACAAACCAGCGGATGGCGCGGGGCATGGTGCCGTAGGCGCGCGGATGCGCGCGCTCGCTCTCTGACTTGACGATGCCGTCAGTGCCAGGAACAACGCTGTCGCACTGGATGATGTTGAAAACATCCTCCTCACCCATGCAGAAGTAAATGGCCGACGCCACGCCCTTATTGCGGATGAGCAGGTCAAAGAACAAATCGAACGGGTCCATGTCATGCTTGCGGGCTGCCTCGCCGATGGTCATGCCCTCGTACTCCGGCGTTTCCGCGCAGCGCGAGACAAAAACACCGTCAAACCCGCCGCAGTTAATGTACTGGTTCTCAAAATGCGTGTCCGGGTCCATCATCTCCATTTTAATCTGCTGGCGCATGGCCGGGTCTTTCAAAAGCTCGACCATGCCGGGAATGCCCTTTGTAAAGTACTTGGGCGGAATGCAGACGTTGAGATGGGTCATCGATGCGGTGTACGGATACTGGTCCGCAGAAACACGAATGCCCTCTTGCTGCGCCTGTTTAATCATTTCTACAATCTTTTGGGAAAGGCCCCAGTTTTTCTGTCCGCACACCTTGAGATGCGAAATATGTACGCGGCAGCCGCTCCGGCGGCCAACCTCGATGGATTCTTCAATCGACTTGAGCACGTCGTCGCCCTCGTTGCGCATGTGGGTGGTGTAAATGCCGTCGTACTCTGCGACCACCTTGCACAGCTCGACGAACTCCTCTGTATCTGCATAAACGCTGGGGATGTAGATGAGGCCGCTCGACAGGCCGATGGCGCCGTGCTCCATGGCCTCGCGCAGCATGGATTTCATTTTCTCCAGCTCCTCGGCCGTCGGCTTACGGTTGTCAAATCCCATGGCCGCAATGCGCAGCGAAACATGCCCCACGTTGAACTTGACGTTTTCGGGCAGCTTGAGGGTCGAGACATACTTCAGGTAATTTTCAAAACTGGTAAAAGTCTCCATTTCGGCGGGGAAGCTGTCGGTAAAAATGGCCATGCCGTCCTGCATGGGCTTGAGCCGTGCCGGGTCGACCGGGAACATGGAAAAGCCACACTGACCGGTGACATGGGTGGTGATGCCCTGAGACAGCTTGGAAACAGAGTTGAAGTGCCGCCCCAGCGGCACGTCGCCGTGAGAATGCGGGTCAATAAAGCCCGGGGTCAGATACAGTCCGCTGCCGTCAATGACCTTGGCGGCCTCGCAGTCACAGTCCGGGGACAGAACCTTCAGCTTACCGCTTTCGCACGCGACAGCAGCCGCGAACCCCGGCTTTCCGGTCCCGTCGATCACGGTGGCGTTTTTAATCAACAGCTCATACATTACAGCGTTCCTCCTTTATTACCTGCAATCATAACCAGGCCCTCCGCTTTCTGGCGACCGCCAAAAAACGGAGGGCCAACTATTACTTTGTATTTTATCAGGATATCGGACTAAAATCAACTGAAGATATTACCGCACAGGATGCCGACATAGCTTCCGATGGCGTACCCCCACAGTCCGATCAAAATGCCGGGAACAATCAGAGCATTCCAGCCCTTATTGATTGAGAATGCCGCCGCAGTCGTCGGGCCGCCAATCGTAGCGCACGACGCATTGCACAGCTCCTCCCAGTTCCACTTGAACAGCTTGCCAAAGCCAAACAGACAGCCCAGGTTACCGACTGTGACAAAGACCATGGCGCAGAGAATGACACCGCCGACCTGAAGCAGTTCCATCAGGTCCGCCGCGCCGCCGATTGAGACAAAGTACATCATAATCATCAAAGTACCGAGCTCTTCAGCTCCTCCAAGTTTTTGAAAGAATTTGGGGAACAGGGTAACCAGAATAATTGTAATCGTACAGATGATCAGGTAGATTGACCCGAACAGCTGGTCGAGGATGGTGGGCAGCCCCAACGACCTGACCCAGGTGGCGATCAGGTTGCCGACACCGCAAATGACAAAAGTCGTGGCCAGGCTCAACGCAATGGACAGCAGCGAAACATTTTTGGGTTTCCAGTACTGTTCAGCGATCGACCCGGCCGATGTATCGATTTGTGCCTCAAACGCATCGACATGAGGGTGCGGGAAATTTCTGCGTACCCATTTGCTGTCCGTGGCAGCGCTCAGACCGATCATTAAAAAGGCCACAAGCAGATTCGCCGAAACAGCCACAGCACTGATATAGGTCTGATCCAAATTAAACGCATTGCCGCAGGCAACCATATTGACTGTACCGCCGATGTTGGCGCCGATTTCCATGGCGACAATACCATCAATATCAGGTGTGCTGCGGAACAAAACGCCAATCAGCAAAGAGCCGATTACACTTCCCAGTGCGGCAACATGGTAGACAATAAACATTTTCCCAGATTCTTTGATAATTTTCTTTAAATCACACTGGAAAAGCAGCAGGGGGATGGACAGTGGCAAAATGTAGTCGCTGACCGCCGAATAAACAGGCGATGACGACGGCAGCACACGGATGTTGACAAGAATCATGGTGCTGAAGATTGCAACGCACGCCGCGCCGATTTTTCCGCCCCATTTGGTCTTTTGCTCGCCCCAAACGGAAAATGCCGCCATGACTGCAACCATCATCCACATTAACCAGGTTTGATCACTGCCGATCAGGGTCGTCATAATATCCCTCCTTATAAAATTGAACAACTTCTCTGCGTGGCCACGCACAGATTTTATTTAATTATATCATCTATCCATCAATATACTATATTGTTTTTTTCGGTAATGTCCTATCATATTTATATATAATGTCAACTTTAATCATTTTTTTAATTTATTTTTGTGCATTTTCCCTTTGTTACCATAACATATCCTAACTGTCCAGTAAAGGCTTAAACATTTATCTTCAGCACTGTTTAAAGCGCTGCTTTTATGCTTTTTCTTGACAGTTTTTAAGTGATTTGCTATAATTCAGTAACGAAATCTCCGTTAACAGTCATTCGGTTATTCCGTTAGAAGAAAGGGACCATCATCCATGAAGCTGGAACAGATCCGTCAGGCGATTGAGGTGTACAATACCGGTTCCATCAACCGCGCAGCGCAGAGCCTGTATCTGGCGCAGTCCAGCCTCAGCTCATCCATCAAGTCGCTGGAGCGCGAGCTGGGCCACGATATCTTTGTTCGTTCGCAGTCCGGCATTTCTTTGACCAGCTTTGGCGTCGAATTTATCGCGCACGGTCGTGAAATTCTCAAGCACATGGCAGCTATTGAGCAGTATATCGACCGTGACTGTGAGCAGCCGCTCAGCCTGAGCGTTGCTGTTTACTACCTGTTTTTTGCCAGCCGTCTTTTCACCGACCTGTGCAATCGCTACCATGAAGAGCCCATTGCTCTCAACTACGTCGAGGATGCGCGCAGCGCCGTTGTCACCAGTGTCGCCGAAGAGCAGTGCGAGATTGGCCTTTTGACCATGCCCGACCTGAAGAAAAGCCAATGGAGCGGAATGATACACGATATGGGCCTTGAATACGTCCGCATATACACCGGCGCTCCTTACATCATGATGGGTCCACACTGTCCCCTGCATGATGATACTCAGGCTGAGGTCAACATGGCACAGCTCAGCAGCCTGCCCATCATCACCTATGCCGAGCCGCATCCGCTGTTCGCCGCTTTAGATGAAGAAGTCTTCCACCGCGTACAGCCCGGCAACTTCATCACGGTTTCGGACCGCGGTACCATGATTCATCTGCTCTCGCAGACGTCGGCTGTGCATCTGGGCGTTTTTCACCCTTCGGCCTCGTTTGACAGCGACTTTTTTCCCGGTATCCAGCGCAGGCGAGTGCGCGACGCGGGTTTTATGCTCGAAATCGGGTACCTGAAAAAGCGCGGACACACCCTCGGTCTGCTGGCGCAGGAATACCTGCAAAGCGTGCAGGAGCTTCTGGCAAAATAAAGAGCGGGACGGCTTTTTAAGCCGTCCCGCTTTTGCTTGATTATTTCTTGCCGACAATGGCCATGGTGTCCATGGCGATGACCAGCTCTTCATTGGTGGGGATGACGAGGGTTTTGACCTTGGCTCCGGGAGCGGAAATATCCCGCATCTCGCCGCGGAAGTTGTTCTTTTCCTTATCAATGGCGATGCCCATGAACTCCAGGCCCTCGACCATGCGCGCACGCAGGTCAGCGGAGTTTTCACCCACGCCGGCGGTAAAGACGACGGCGTCGACTCCTCCCATGGCGGCGGCATAAGCGCCGATATACTTCTTGACGCTGTAAACAAACAGCTCGATGGCCAGCTCGGCGCGCTTGTTGCCCTCAGCAGCGGCATTGTCCAGGTCGCGGAAGTCAGAGGAAACGCCCGACACGCCCAGAACGCCCGACTTTTTGTTGAGAACATTGAGCACTTCCTTGACGTTCATGTTCTCTTTTTCAGCGATGAACTCAACAATCGCCGGGTCAATCGAGCCGGAGCGGGTGCCCATCGGCAGACCCTCGAGCGGGGTCAGGCCCATGCTGGTGTCAACGCTGACACCGCCGTCAATGGCCGCGACCGACGAGCCGTTGCCCAGATGGCAGGTAATGATCTTGAGCTCGGACAGAGGCTTGCCCAGCATTTCGGCGGCTTTGGCCGACACAAAGCGATGTGACGTGCCGTGGAAGCCGTAGCGGCGCACGCCGTACTTCTCATAGTACTCATAGGGCACAGCGTAGATATAGGCTTTGGCCGGCATTTTGGCGTGGAAAGCGGTATCGAACACGGCGACCTGCGGAACACCGGGCATGACCTCTTCACAGGCGGCGACGCCGGTCAGGTTGGCCGGGTTGTGCAGCGGGGCCAGGGGAATGCACTCCTCGATGGCAGCCTTGCTCTCGGGGGTCAGCAGGACTGACTCAGAAAACTTTTCGCCCGCCGAAACGACACGGTGGCCGACAGCGTCGATTTCGCTCATGCTCTTGATGACGCCGTTTTTCTCGTCCACCAGCATGGACGTCAGAAAACGGATGGCGTCGGAATGGGTCTTCATCGGGGTCTCGCCTTTGATTTTTTCGCCGTGCGCCTCATAGGTGTACTTGCCGTCGATGCCGATGCGCTCGCAAAGGCCCTTGGCCAACACCTGCTCAGTGCTCATCTCAATCAGCTGATACTTGAGCGACGAGCTGCCCGCATTGATTACCAAAACGTTCATTTTACCTGCACTCCTTAACTTGCGGATGTGTTGGCAAAGCCGTGCCGGTCAGCCCGGCGCACTTCCCGTCCGACGCACCGGCATGGCTCTGCCAAGATTCCTTTGTAATTTTCGGTTTTTTCACGTATAATGAAGCCATTCAATATTTTACACTACTCCCAGGCAAAAGACAACATCATTTTGGGCTTTTTCTTTGATTTGCCGCGCTGATCGAGTAGAAAACAAACGTATTCTCCGCCGCAGTCCGGCCAAGCGCCCGCAGCGGAGCTGTAAGGAGAAAATCATGAAAACCTGCGGTATTGTCTGCGAATACAATCCATTTCACACCGGTCACATGGCACAGATCGCCGCTGTACGCACCCGCCTGGGTTCGGATACCGCCATTGTCTGCTGCATGTCGGGCAATTTTGTCCAGCGGGGCGAACCCGCTGTCGCCCCTAGGCATCTGCGAGCAGAAAGTGCGCTGCACGGTGGCGCGGACCTTGTGCTCGAGCTGCCGCTGCCGTGGTCACTCAGTTCGGCTGAAGGTTTTGCCCGGGCCGCTGTCAGCCTGCTGACATCCACCGGCGTTGTCACCCATCTGGCCTTTGGCGCCGAGGACCCCGATCTTGGCCGCCTGCAGGCGCTGGCCGATGCTGCTCTCGAAAAGAGCACCATTGACGCGACTTTGGAGCATCTCGGAACTGGTATTCCCTATGCCCGTGCGCGTGAACGCGCTTTGTACGCCCGTCTGCGCAGCGAAGCCGAACTTTTGCGCCGCCCCAACAATACGCTGGCCATTGAATACCTCAAGGCGCTGCGCAGCCTGCAAAGCGGCGTACAGCCCATCGCTCTGCCGCGCGAAGGCGCAGGCCACGACGGTGAACCGGCGGATGGATTTGCCTCTGCCACCTGGCTGCGTGAACGTCTGCGCTCCGACGACTGGGAAAGCGTGCGCCCCTACCTGCCCCGGGCTTCCTTTGATTTGCTGGCTGACGGAGCCCGGCACGGCAAACTCATGCTGTCGCTTGAGCGCTTTGAATGTGCGCTTCTGCCCCAGCTGCTGCGCATGGGCATTGACGAGCTGGCTGCGCTGCCCGGTGCGTCCGAGGGGCTGGAGCATCGTCTGTACGACGCAATTCGGCAGGGGCGCAGCTTTGACGCTGTCTGGCAGGCTGCCAAAACCAAGCGCTATCCGGCGTCACGACTGCGGCGGATGCTGCTGTGCGCCTTTCTGGGCGTCACTGCTTCTGACCAGGCGCAGCCCATCCCCTATATCCGCGTGCTTGGGCTGTCACAGACCGGCCGCACTCTTTTGCGGGACATGGCGCAAAAAAGCGCCCTGCCCGTCGTCACGCGTCCGGCGGAAATCAAGGCGCTTTCTCAGCAGGCCCTCGCGCTTTTCGAGCGCGAGGTGCTGGCAGATGATTTATACCGTCTGGCTCTGCCCGGCTGGCAGCACGAGCAGGCCGGGGACGCCTGGCGGCGTCAGCCTGTTATCTTGTAAAAAGCCCCTCGGGGCTTTTTCACTTTACCGTCCGGCGTTTTCGGTACAAACAGAGCGCAATGACATACACTGCCAGCAAGATAACGGGCGTTGCTGTGCCGAGCAGAGGCAGCAGGTAGTCCGCCGTACTGTAAATGCTGTCAAAGGCAGCTGGCAGCAGGGCGCAAGCCAGCGACCCCGCCGCAAAAACAAGTAGGAAAAGCGCTCTCCCGCGCGCCGGCGGCAGACGCCGCAGGCCGGTCAGCAAAACGCCCATAATCAGGCAGCCCACGGCCGAAAAGAGCTGTGCCAGCCCCCCGCTCAGCTCTGAAGCGCGAAGCAGGGCAAAGCGAACATTGATAACCTGTTCGGCTGCTTCGGTCATTGTGCCGAGCTCCCCCACAGGGAAAACCGTATTCATGAACAGAAGCAATCCGGAACGGCACAGTGTCAGCAGCAGCACGGCTGCCAGCGTCACCACAGCCGCGACCCTGACGGCGCGCAGCTTTCTCTGCTCGGCGCTGCGGCCGTATAAAATACCCGATATGTCGGTCCCATACAGTGCGGCGAGCTTTTCCAGCATGTCAAGGTCAGGCTGTGTGCGCCCCGACTCATAACCTGAAATGGCCTGCCGGGTCAGGCCGACGCGGTTGGCCACCTCTTCCTGCGTCATGCCGGACAGCTGACGAAGGTCGCGCAGATTTTGATTGATTGTCATGGTATCACCTCGGTCCGAGCGTATCAGGTTTGGGCCAAAAGGTCAAGACACGATTTGTTGCCCCGGCTTTTTGCGCTGTTTTTCGCCTGAAATCTTCAAAAAAGGCCAGTTTTTGGTGTGTCAGCGCAGCCTGTATCCACAAAGAAAAGCACGCCTTCCCCGCTGCGGGGGCGGCGTGCTTTGAGATAAATTTCCGGTCAGCAGGAAGCGGCGGCGTCGAACTGCGCGCGGTAAAGCTCGCTGTAGTAGCCGCCCTTGCGCATGAGCTCGTCATGGGTACCGCACTCAGCGGCCGCCCCCTCACGCAGGACGATGATTTTGTCCGCATGGCGGATGGTCGACAATCGGTGCGCGATGACAAAGCAGGTGCGTCCCTTCATCAGCCGCAGCATGGCGGCCTGAATCTTCTGCTCAGTCTGTGTATCGACATTGGATGTCGCCTCGTCCAGAATGAGCATGGGCGCGTCGAGCAGCATGGCGCGCGCAATGGTCAACAGCTGTTTCTGTCCTTTTGAGATGTTGGACCCGCCGTCGCGCAGCACGGTGTCATACCCCTGGGGAAGCGATTCGATAAAGCCGTCGATGCGCGCGGCCCGCGCGGCCGCCTTGACCTCATCCAGGGTGACATTCTCCTTGCCGTAGGCCAGGTTTTCAAAAATCGTACCTGAAAACAGCCAGGTATCCTGCAAAACCATGGACCACGCGCGCCGCAGGCTGTCACGGGTGACGCTGCAGATATCGTGGCCGTCAATTTTGATTTTGCCTGAATCGGCGTCATAAAACCGCATGAGCAGGTTGATAATGGTCGTTTTGCCCGCGCCCGTCGGGCCGACGATGGCGACCGTCTGCCCCGGTTCGGTTTCGATGCTGAAGTTGCGCAGCACCTGCTTTGTGTCGTCGTAGCCAAAGCAGACGTTTTCCAACGTCACGCGGCCGCGGACATTGTTAAGCTCGCCGGCACCAATGGCGTCGGGAACCTCTTCCGGCTCGTCGAGCAGGCGGAATACGCGCTCGGCCGCGGCCAGCGCCGACTGCAGCTCGCTGATGATATTGGCAAACTCATTGATGGGACCCGAGAACTTGCGCGAATACATGACAAAGGATGAGACATTGCCCAGCGTGATGCCGCCGGCCATGTACAAAATACCGCCAAAGATGCTGATGAGCGCCAGCGACAGGTTGTTGATGAACATGACGGTCGGACCGGTGACGCTAGAAAAGCTGTCAGCGCGGTAGTTGGCCTCGCAGGCAGCCTCGTTCTTTTCCTCAAACCTGCCGATAAAAATTTCTTCACGGCTGTAAGCACGGATGGTCTTCATGCCGCCCGTCATTTCCTCAACATAGCCGTTGAGCTCGCCCAGCTTGCGCGAACGCTTGCTGTAAAGCGGCCGCACCTTTTTGGAGCGAAAGCGCGTAAACAAAATGGAAACAGGGATGGTAAAGACAAAAATCAAAATAAGCTTGGGCGAGATGGAGAGCATCATGCTGAACGAGCCCACCACCGTGATGACGCTCGACAGCATCTGCACCAGGTCGTTGGACAGCGAAGCGTTGATGGTATCGATGTCATACGACAAAACACTCAGGACATCGCCGATGGCGTGGTTGTCATAAAACCGCACTGGCAGACGCAGCAGATGGTCAAAAACGTCCTTGCGCATCTGATATACAACATTGCGGCTGAGCTGCACCATCAGCATGGCCAGTGCGTAGCTGATGACGGCCGACGCCAGGTAACAGGCCATCATCAGTCCGGCGTAGTAAAAGACAGATGAAAAAATAACCTGTCCCGGGCCGGGTTCAATGGCGTCAATGGCAAAGCCCGACAGCTTGGGGCCGACCAGAGCCAGCAGATTGCCGCCGATGCTGAGCGTCGCTGCCAGCAGCAGCATCCATTTATAATGGTACAGATATTTCCACAGGCGAATCAAAATAGCGCTCGGCTTGCCCTTGGGCTTTTCAAACGCTCCGCCGCGCCGGCCGCCGCCCACATTTCCCGGCATTCTCTTTTCGCGTGCCATCAGCTCACCTCTCCCATCTGTGCGTCCGCAATTTCGCGATAGCTCGGGCAGCTGCGCATCAGTTCTTCGTGCGTGCCGTAGCCGGCCTCTTTGCCGTCCTCCAGTACCAGAATCTTATCCGCTGTGCGGATGGAGCTGACACGCTGCGCAATGATAATCTTGGTTGTTTCGGCGAAATTGCGCGCCAGCGCACGGCGCAGCGCGGCGTCAGTCTTGTAGTCCAGCGCGCTTGAGCTATCGTCGAGCAGCAGGATGTACGGGTTGCCCGCCATGGCGCGCGACAGCAGCATACGCTGTTTCTGACCGCCGCTCAAATTGGCGCCCTTAGGCACCAGCTCGGCCTCGAATCCGCCCTCGCGCTCGGCGATAAACTCGGCCTGCGCGGTGTGCGCGGCCTTTTCAATGCTCTCGTGAGACAAACCGCGGCCAAAGTCGATATTTTCTTCAATCGTTCCTGCATACAGAAAATCGTTCTGGAACACCACGCCGAACATGGTATGCAGCTCCTTGTGCGGAATACTTCGCACATCGCGCCCATCGATGCGGATGCTGCCCTTGTCCGGGTCGTAAAACCGCAGCAGCAGGTTTAAAATAGTGCTCTTTCCGCTGCCTGTCGGCCCGATAATGCCCAGCGTCTCACCTTTTTTGAGTGTAAAATGGATGTCTGTCAGGTTATTGCGCACCTTGCTGTACGAAAACGAAACGTGGTCAAACTCGATGCAGTTTTCCGTCTTTTCTTCAGGAATACTTTGCGGCAGCATCTGCCTCTCGCTTTCCAGCACCTCGGCGATGCGCTTGCCGCTGGCGACGCCCTTGGAATACATGACAAACAGGCGCGACACCATCATGAGCGCGTTCAGAATAATTGTAAAGTAGTTCATGAAAGCGATGATGGTACCCGGGCCTGTCAGCCCGGCGTTGACACGGTACGCACCCACAATGATGACGCAGGTGAGGCCGGTGTTGAGCAGAAGGTTCATGACCGGGCTTGTGACGTTCATCAACATGGCGGCGCGGCGTTCACGCCGCACGACCTCGCGGTTCGCCTCGTCGTACCTGCCGCGCTCAAAGTCCGACTTGCTCAGCGCCTGAATGACGCGAATGCCGGCCATGCTCTCCTGCGCGCGGCGAATCATCCGGTCGAGTGCTTCCTGCGTTTTTGTGTACATTTTGATACCGCGGCTCGACACCTGCCACACGACAATGCCTAAAAGCGGCAGCGTCGCCGCCAGCACAAGCGTCAGCACCGGGTCCAAAAGCAGCGTGACCGAAATTCCGCCAATCAGCAGAATAGGCGCGCGCACGCCCAGGCGCATCATTCGGTCGACCATCTGGTGCATATTATAGGTGTCGCTGCTCAGCCGCGAGATGAGCGATGGCGTGGTAAATGCGTCTTCTTGCGCACTCGACAGGTAAGCCGTGCGGGCAAACAGGTCGTGGCGCAGCCTGCGGGTGATGTCGCGCGATATGCGCGTCGACATGCGGTTGGCCGAAGCATTGCCCCACCATGCCAGCAGGGCACAGATGACCATCAAAACACCCCACCACAAAATCAGGCCCATATCACCCTGGGGGACCAGGTCATCAAGCACGACTGACAGCATCCACGGCAGCAAAAGCTCGATGAGCGTACCGCTCAGCTTGATGAAGACCTGAAAGATGATTCTGCCCATTTCGGGGCGCAGGTAGACCCTGAATATCATTTTCATTGCAGCCCCTCCGCCCGTTCGGCCAGACGAGTGAGCAGACGCTCAAGCGTGCTGATTTCCTCCTCGCTCAGCCCCTCGGTCAGGCTGTCGCGCCACGAGTGAAAACATTCGCGGACAACAGGCAGGGCCTGCTTCATTTTTTCGGTTGGATATACCTGCATCAGGCGGCGGTCGCTGTCACTGCGGCAGCGGGTAATAAAGCCATTCTCTTCCAGCATGGCCAGCTGTCGTGTCACACTGCTGCGGTTGACATGCAGCTTCTGCGCCAGCTGATCCTGTGAAATGCCGGGACAGCGGCATATTTGCGTAACATACGAAGCCTGGTAGCCGCTGATGCCCAAATGCTCAAGCCGCGCGTCACGGTACAGCGTCGCGCAGCGCGAAATGAGCCCGATATTGTGCATCAGGTTACCTCTCGTTTCAGCCATTTCAACACTCCCTCTTCTTTTTGTTGCGCGCGCAATGTTGCGTGCGCAACGATTTTATTATAGGCCGCTTCTGGCTGTTTGTCAAGGGTATGTAAAATCGGTACCTGCCGGGGTGTATGAATACTTTTTGTCGCGAACACCCAAAAGCTCGGCCGATCCTGCACCCACTGGTGCAATGACCGGACATGGGCAGCTGCTGTCTATGCCAGCGCAGTGCCGGAAGTCAGCCCGTCTCTGGCTGTTCTTTTTGTTTGGCGACAAAAAGAACCAAAAAATGCCCTTTATGTAACCGTTGCCGCGCTTGCGCTCCGCGCGCCGCCCAAATTGATGAAACCGATTTCGGAGACCGGCGGAGCCAATCGCCAGCCGGCGCGTGCCGGCCTGTCGCGGCGTCGCGACGCGCGCGGCGACTGTACCGTTGACTCCCTTCCCTGCTAAAGGCCTGTGCTTGGGGCGTCAATCTCGCTTCGCGAGGATGACGCAGGGCCCCGGCTTCGCCGGGACGCGCGGGGTCGCGCGTATCGAGCCGGCGGATTCATTCCGCCGAGCGAGTATGAAATAATCGGGGCCCCCACAAAATCCGCAGATTTTGTGGGGCATGCCGCCGGGCCTTGTGGTTTGCTCCGGTGCAGGAAAGATATCCGTGTACTGTCATCCAAAAGAAAAAGCTCCGGACGGCTTAGCCGTCCGGAGCTTCTCTTTTCCTGGTTATTTCACAAAGTCATATAGCCGAAGCATGGTAACGATGCTCTGCTCGCGGGTGTACGGGTCAGAGGGTGCGAACTGATTGCCCTCAATGCCGTTCATGATGCCCGAAGCCTGCACCTGTCCCACGGCCTCAGAAGCCCAGCTGGAAATGGATGCGTTGTCAGCAAAGCTGGCCGTGCCGGTGGTCAACGGCTTTTCCATCACATTGGCCAGGCGGGACAGCATGGTTGCCGCTTCCTCACGGGTCAGCGATGCACTCGGGTCAAATTTGCCGTCGCCTACACCGTTGACAACCCCCAGACCGGCCATCTTTTCGACGTTGACGTCTGTCGTGTCGCTGAAAGTGGCGCGTTCGGTGATTTCCGTGCCCATGACGGTCTCATACAGCTCAACGGCCAGTGCGCAGAACTCAGCGCGCGTGGTGGCCTGCGTATACGCTGACTGCAAGGTGTCGGGCACAATGCCCGCCTCGACAGCAGTATTGACGTTTTCCACTGCCCAGCTCGACGGGGTGCCGCCTGTCGGCTCAGTCGGCGTCTCAGGATCGGTCGAGGTGCTTCCGCCGCCCGTAATCTGCCCGGTCGCGGCATTGTAGACCTTTCCGGGGCCGGTGTATGTACCTTCATGGGATTCGAGTACATAATACCATTTGTCCACCACCGACATGCCGTTAGACCTCAATGTAACTGTAAGCAGCGACAAGCCGTCATTGAAGTTGGTTGCATCCATACTAAACTCTAAAACAGCACCCGGCGCATTATAGGCTTTTTGAGCTTCTTTTTGGAGCGTTACTGCGTCCACTCCCACTACTTCGGAAAAACTGTACGGAACGACCGTATTGCCCTTCTTGTCGATAAAAAGCCCGGATTCCGCTGTGCCTCGGACAAGCCCGCTGTTGTAATATGGATTACCGGATCCCACTTTTCCCGGCTCTACGACAATATTGCCGTGGACATCGACAGCGCCGACACCGCCGCCGCTTCCGCCTTCCGTGTTGGTAAAGCCCGTGATAATCAGTCCGTCATGCACAACGCTGTAGGGAACCGCTGTCATAGGTGCGCCGGGGTCAACACGCCCGATCTCATTGCCCTCGGTGTCAATAATAAGATATACAGGATACCGGCTCCCGTCGCGTTCTTCCTTGACGATGGCATAACCTTCGGAAAAGTAACTGCCAAGAGAACTGTCGGGTGTATAGCTTCCACCCAGCAGCTCCAGGTTGCAGTCTTCTCCGTCGCCCTGATACAGGATGACGGCTGCGTCGCCGTTCTTGTCAATGTAGCCGACAAAGTAATCGCCGTTATCCAGATGCCCGCTCCACGGCGCAAGCCCCTCACTGAAAAAGCTTACTTGGTCGCTATTGTATGGCCCAAGCACCTTGTTGCCGCTCTTGTCAATATAGTACCAGTCGTATCCTCCATCATTTACAGCCGCCAGACCATCGCTGAAGGCATAGACCATATAAAATTGAGGCTCAATAGCTACATTGCCGTCCTCATCCAGATAACCGATAAGCTCTGTTTCATGGTCAACGAACGCGCACATGCCGTCATAAAACTGTAAAGCATCGCTGACGGTGTTGCCATCTATGGCTTTGTCGATGATATCTGCATCGGTTTCAAGTACATTGCCGTTCCTGTCTACGTAGTGCACTGCCGCGTAGCTGCCTGTCAGATAGCCGTATTCATCACGCTCTTCTTCTCCCGTAGTGAACCCGATCCAGCCGCCATGAAACCCTTCTGCGCTGCTTCCCAGCACAAAGTCGACGTCCAACGGCGGTTTAAACGGTGTCACCGTGACATACAGTCCATCCCCCTGAAAGACATCGGGCAGCGCGGGCGGTGTATACCCAGCCGCAGACGCCCCGACGGGCAGAACGGTCATCAGCATGACTGCGGACAAAAGGCCTGCGAAAAGACGTTTTGCTTTCATTTCACCCACTTCTTTCTTTTTAAATTTTATATAATTTTATCATATGTTTCCAGGCAGGTCAATCTCTGTGTATCTAAAGCTTTCTGCAAAAAGCCAGTCCCTGCCGGGACCAGCCTGCCATTTACCTTTTCTTCCGCTTTCATTCAGTTCGATAACGATGCTTTTGCATCGGCTCGTTTTCCCACGCCGTTTTCGAGGCGCCGGCGCGCCATATTCTCTGCAGCGCAGCGCAGCTCTGCCGGAACATCCTTTTGTGTACACAGCACATCAAAGGCTGTACTGCCGCTTTGGCAGTACAAATTGGCCAGCTGATGAATCAGCCGGTACTGGTCGTTGCTCCAGACGGGAAAAGACCGGCCGATGTCGAGCATGAGCTCAACATTTTCGCGCGGCGCCGCCGACGGCACCTGACACCCCGTCGCCAGGACAAAGTTTTTATAATCGCGCGTCTGCCGCATCAGGGCTTCGGTCTGAGCCCGCACTTCGTCCTGCGTGCCCTGCCACAGCAGCATGGGGTTGATGTTGCCCATAATGACAACATCATCGGGCGCGGCTTCCAGATAACGGACCAGGTCGGTGCACCAGTCAATGCTCAGTGCCTGCGCCCCGGTTTCGAGTAGCGCGCCGAGATGCGGGTCTGTGTTGCCGCAGACGTGCAGCACACCAGGAATGTCCAGCGCGTTAAAAATTTCTTTCAGGTACGGGGTGCAGAAGACACAGCAGGACCTCGGCGACAACAGCGACGCCACCGGCTCGGCAATCCAAAAGGAATCAGCACCCAGTCGCTGCTCTTCGCGCGCCAGCAGAAGCATAAAGTCGGTGACGCGGCGCAGCACGGCGTGCAGAACTTCCGGACGCTTGTGCACCATGCGCACACATTCTTCAACGCCGACGATGCAAGCTGCTACAGTCAGAGGTCCAAAGCATCCGCCGCCCTGGTGCACGATGTTGTTTGCCAGCCATCCCCGCAGCATTTCCAGCTCAGCCTGTGCCTGTGCGCCGTCCAGCGAGACATGCCACGGAAAGTCTTCGACCTCTTTTACCGACGCAAAGGGGTTCTCGGCAACAGCCGTAACGACTCCCGCCTGCCGCGACCGAAATCCCAGGTCTACCGCAATGCTGACCTTGTCCATACAGGCAAAGCCAAAATCGCTCGGCACCCCGTAAATCGCGTAAACCGGGCGCCGGTCAAACCGATACAGCTCGTCGATAAGCTTTTGCATATGAACTTCTCCTCTACTGTGCGCAATCTGTTGATTTTTAGCATATCTCCGGCAGCCCCGGCTTGTCAAGCGCCAAATAAAGAAAAAGCGGTTGACAAAGGCGCCGAGAAAGATTATCATTGAAAAAGTGACAAAAAATCTTATTTTTTGCTTATTTTACGCGTTATTTATAGATAAAAATGCTTTTTTCACAACCATTTATCGTAAAGTTCGATAATGCGTCATCGGCGGGAGGAGATGGCATGGCCAGCATACAGTTTTCACATATCAGCAAGGTGTTCATGTCCGGCACAGAGGCTGTCAAAAACTTCAACCTTGACATCGAGGACGGCGAATTTGTGGTGATTGTCGGCTCTTCAGGCTGCGGAAAGTCCACCGTGCTGCGCATGGTGGCGGGGCTGGAGGAGATTACTTCCGGCGAGCTCAGAATCGACGGCAAAGTCGTCAACGAGCTTGACCCCAAAAAGCGCAATATTGCCATGGTATTTCAAAACTACGCGCTGTTTCCCAATCTGACGGTTGAAGAAAATATGGAATTCGCACTGAAGATGCAGCGGATGCCCAAAAAAGAGCGTCGCGAAAAAGTGGCGGCCATGGCGCAGACACTGGGCATCACCGAGCTTTTAAAGCACAAGGCCAAAGGTCTTTCGGGCGGCCAGTGCCAGCGTATCGCCATCGGCCGTGCGCTCGTCTGTCAGCCCAGGGTGTTTTTGATGGACGAGCCGCTGAGCAATCTGGACACTGCCATGCGCAACGAGCTGCGCTCAGAAATCGCCCGGCTGCAAAAAGACCTGGGCGTCACGACGCTTTACGTCACACATGACCAGACCGAGGCCATGACGCTGGGCTCGCGCGTCGTTGTCATGGACGCCGGCGAAATCAAGCAGGTCGACACGCCGCAGAACATCTACAGCCGGCCCCAGAACCTGTTTGTCGCCCGCTTTGTCGGCGGCGCATCCATGAACCTGTTCAGCGCGCAGTGTGTGCTGCACCAGGGCGCGCCCGCCCTGCAGACGGGCGGCTGTATCATTCCTCTGCCGGACTGGAAGGGCAGCGTCCTGAAAGACCGCGGATATGTGGAAAAAACCGTCGTCGCCGGCATTCGTGCCGAGGACCTTTATCCCGTGTGCGAGGGTACGGCTATTCCCGATGTGGCACTGACGCCGGCCGATGCTCGCGTGACCGCCATTGACATTCTGGGCGCTGAAAAAAAGCTGTACCTGTCTGTCGGCGACGCCGAGCTGACAGCCCGCGCGCGCACCTACGCCCCCGTCGAGGTCGGACAGTCCCTCACTCTGCAGCTTGCCGTCGACCAGATTCACGTTTTTGATTCCGAAAGCGGACTGGCGATTGCCCACTGAGAGCAGACCGGCAATCAAAATATATTTATTAAACTTAATTTGAAAATAATAATTTTACACTCCTTTGATGTTCTTTTGAAAAACACGATAAAAAATAACAAATTCATTGAAAATTCAAATGTTATTTTAAAACTATTTACAAAAAATAAACCTTTTGGCATAATGTATAGTGGTTCTGCGGGCCATCAAAAATGCGGCAAATTTTAAAAAACAAATTTGCCGCTGGAGAAAAGCAAAGGAGAGAAACGCACGATGAAAAAAGCCCTAGCGCTGCTGCTGGCGGTCGTCATGCTATTGGGCATGGTCGCCTGCAACAACTCCGAGACAGAAACACAGGATAATACACCCACAACACCTGCCGGCGATGACAATACTACGCCGTCAGATGACAGCGGCTCCGATTCCGGTGAAGAATACACTGGCCCGACCGGCGAAATCACCTTTGTCGCCTGGGGCTCGGACGCTGAGATTGAGTGCGACCTTGAGGCCTGCGAGGCTTTTATGGCGTCGCACCCCGGCACGACAGTCCACTTTGAGGCTCTGAACGACGATTACGGCACCGCTGTTGAGACCCGGTTTATCGGCGGCCAGTCGCCCGACGTCATTTATGGCCATCCCCAGACGCTGCTCAGCTGGATGCGTGAAGGCATGCTGATGCCCCTTTCAGATATTTATGAAGAGCATGAGGAACTGTGGGACGAAGAGCTTTACTCCACCAACCTGTATGATGCCTACCTGTATGAGGGCGACTATTACGCCACGCCGGTCGGCGCCTGCACCACAGTGCTGTTCTACAATAAGGACATGCTGGATGCAGCCGGTCTTGATTACCCGACGGCTGACACCACCTGGGAAGAGCTGTCCGAAATGGCTGAGGCCACCACGGTGCGCGATGCGGACGGCGTTCCCACCACAATCGGCCTGAGCACCGCGACGGGTAACTGGCTCAATGTCCTGTTTTCAAAGGGCGGCAAGTTTCTTGATGATATGAACAACCCCACTGAGGTCGTATTTGAATCTCCCGAGGCGCTCGAGACGCTGGAGTGGATTAAGCAGGCCAGTGATGACGGCATCGCTCCCTCTGCTGACGACGGCACCTATCTGACCGGCGGCTTTGCCGGCGGTGAATACGCCTTTTACATGTCGGGTGTTTATGACATTGTCTGGCTGAGTGCCATTGAAGATTTTGAGTGGGATATCGCACCGCTGCCCGAGTCCATGCACCAGGAGGGCGACACCCCGGTTCTGTATGCCGGCTATGCGGTCAGCTCGCAGTCTGAAAATCCCGAACTTGCCAAAGAATTCGCCTATTTCATGACGACCTACGAGGCCCAGCGCATCATGGCCAAGACCGGTCTTATCACGCCGCTGCGCAAGGATGTCGCCATGCTCGACGAGGTTCTCGACATTCCCGGCGGCCCCGAGCACCACTCGCTGCGCGTCGAGACGCTGCCCTATTCGCAGAACCAGCAGGGCCAGTGCCTGTGCTGGTGGGAAATGACCGCGGTTGTGGACAACTACATTTATCAGATGGTGGATGATCAGATTACACCGGAGGACGCCATGCACGCCATCCAGACCGAGTGCTCGGAACTGCTGGATGCAGAGCTGGCCAATCAATAAAGGCGATTCCTCAGTCTGTATGCTGCCACTGGAAAGCGCCTCTTACGGGGCGCTTTCCGTTATGTGAGGTGAAAACTTGATGAAAGGCAAAACCATCATAAAGCCGCTTCGAAAGCTCAGGCACAAACGGCTGGGACATACGCCGCGTTTTTTCCTGTGGATCAGCCCATGGGTCATCGGCTTTGTGCTGCTGACGCTGCTGCCGCTTTTAGGCTCGCTGTACATCAGCTTTACCGAATGGAAGATTGTCAGTGACCCTGTCTGGGTAGGGCTTGCAAATTACAAAGAGCTGTTCACGGAAGAGATTTTTTTAAAGTCGCTGCGCGTAACCTTCCAGTACTGCGCCATGACCATTCCCATCAACATGGTTCTTTCCCTTGCAACGGCCATGCTGCTCAACGGCGACCTTCCCTATTCGGGCATTCTCCGCACCATTTACTACATGCCCTGCGTTGTTTCGAGCGTTGCCGCAGCGCTTTTGTGGTCGTATATCTTCAATTATCGGTTCGGGCTTGTCAACCAGTTGCTCAGCCTGATCGGTGTGCAGGGTCCCAACTGGCTGGGCGACGAACGATGGTCGCTCATTGCGCTGGCCATCATGAGCCTGTGGGGCATCGGCGGTGGCATCGTCATTTATCTGGCCGGACTACAGACAGTGCCCCGGCACCTGCACGAGGCTGCCCTGCTGGCCGGCGCCGGCTGGTGGCGGCGGCTTTTCACCATCACGCTGCCCTCTATGAGCCCAATCCTTCTGTTCCAGCTGCTGACCAACATCATCGGCGGGCTGCAGACCTTTACATCGGGCTACCTGATTACAGACGGCGGCCCCAACAACTCCACCATGTTTTACGCACTATACCTTTATAAAAACGCTTTCCTGTACCACAAAATGGGCAAGGCCTGTGCAATGGCATGGATTCTGTTCATCATTATCATGGTGCTGTCCTTCCTTGTGATGAAGGTGTCAGCGCCCATGGTGTATTATGAAAACGACGGCGGTGATGAAGACTGATGAAAAAACGGCATATACAGTTTTTTGCCCGCTACGGAGTGATTCTGCTGTTTGCAGTCACCATGCTCGTCCCGTTTTTCTGGATGATTATTACCTCTTTCAAGGACCCGGTCAAGGTCTTTGAGCGCCCCATGAACTGGTGGGTTGATTCCTTTGACTTCAGCAACTATCTCAAATTTTTTACCGACTATGACGGCTGGCGTTATATCTGGAATACCGTCAAGCTGTGTGCCATCAATATTGTCGGCGTCGTTGTTTCCAACGCAATCGTCGCCTATGCAGTGGCTTTTTTAAAGTTCAGGTACAAAAAAGTCATCATGGCGCTGCTGCTCATCACCATGATGATGCCGGGTACCGTGACTTTTTTCCCTCAGTTCATCGTCTACGTCAAGCTGGGCTGGTACGGGACACTGATGCCGCTGTGGGTGCCCGCCTTTCTGGGCAATGCCTATTACATCTTCCTGCTGCGGCAGTATTACCTGACCATCCCCCAGCCCATTCTGGACGCGGCGCGGGTCGCGGGGTGCGGGCATTTCCGGCTGCTGTGGCAAATCGTCGTTCCCATGGCCAAGCCGGTCTTTATCATCATGATTCTCAACACATTTATCAGTGTGTGGTCTGACCTGTTCGGGCCGCTGATCTACATTTTAAACGAACGGGACAGGACCTTTCCGGTGCTGCTCTCATACATGAACTCGTCGTACGGCAATGCCGGCACGCTGCCCAGCATCATGGCCGGCGGCATTTTGTCAGCCATTCCCACGCTGCTCGTCTATTTCATCGGACAAAAAGCGATGATCAAAGCCTATGTCTTTAAATCTGGAGATAAGTAGAGGTGCCTGCCCCGTGAACAATCAGAAAATCACAGAGATTCGCAGCAATATTGAAAAAGTCATCATCGGCAAGAGTCAAGAGATTGACCTGGTCCTGACCGCCCTGCTGGCCGGCGGGCATGTGCTGCTCGACGACGTGCCCGGCACGGGTAAAACCGTGCTCGCCAAGTCGCTGGCACGGTCGGTCGACGCCGAGTTCGGCCGCATTCAGTTCACGCCCGACCTGCTGCCGTCTGACGTGACCGGCATGAATTACTACAATCAAAAAGAAAGCGCGTTCGTCCTGCGCCGCGGCCCGGCCTTCTGCAATATTCTGCTGGCTGACGAAATCAACCGTGCCACGCCGCGAACCCAGTCGAGCCTTCTGGAGTGCATGGAAGAGCGCCAGATTACCATTGACGGCGAGACTCTGCCCTTAAAGCAGCCGTTTTTCGTCATTGCAACGCAAAATCCGGTCGAAACGGCCGGCACCTATCCCCTGCCTGAAGCGCAGCTCGACCGCTTTCTCATCCAGATCTCGATGGGAATGCCGACGCCTGAAGAAGAGCTGGCCATCATGAACCGTTTTTTGGTTGACGCCCCGCTTGAAATGCTGGAGCCGGTGTGCACTGTCGAAGATCTGGTCGCCATGCAGGCTGCCTACAAAAGCGTTTATGTCCACCCCGAGCTGATGAATTACATGGTGCAGATTGTGCAGGCCACCCGCACCACAGCTGAGATTGTGTCCGGCGTAAGCCCGCGCGGCACGCTGGCCCTGCTGCGCGCAGTTCGCGCTCATGCCTTTATTGCGGGCCGTGACTATGTGGTGCCTGAAGACGTCAAAACCCTTTGCGCCCCCGTTCTTGCACACCGTCTGGTTTTTCCCCGGGGCAGCCAGGGCAGGGCGGCCGGCGTCCGCATGATGGAAAAAATCATGGATCAAATACCGGTTCCGACCGAAAACTGGGGACGATCGGCGTGAATATTCTTTTGTTCGTTCTGGGTGCTGCCGCAGTTTACTGGCTGCAAATGCTGGCATGCCGGTTTTTGTGGAACCGCAAGCTGAGTGCCTCTGTCGTCTTTTCCGAAAAAGAGGCCCGCGAGGGCGATGCCGTGCTGCTGACCGCGACGGTGGAAAATCGCAAAAGTATTCCGCTCGTCACAGTCAAGGTCAATGTTGAAGTAGACCGCGGCCTGGAGTTTCAGGACCAGAGCAACCTGGCCATTTCCGATAAAAACTATCGCAGCGAGATTTTTTCGCTGCGCGGCAACGAGCGCGTTGACCGTGAACTGCCCCTTTTCTGCTCCAGGCGCGGATATTATGCCATTGACGGCGTTGACTTTGTCGGCAACGATTTGTTCTACACCCGGCGCTTTCTGGCGCGTCAGAAGGTCGACAGCAGCATCTGCGTGCTGCCGGGAAAAACCGATGCGCGCAGGCTGATGGTCGCGACGCAGCGGATGATGGGCGAGACCGTGGTCCGCGCATCCGACTGCGACGACCCCTTTACCTTCCGCGGAATCCGCCAATACCAGAGCTTTGACCCCATGCGCGACATCAACTGGAAGGCCTCGGCCAAGACCGGCGAGCTGCGCGTCAATATCCGCGACTTTACCGCCGAGCAGGAGATTGCCATTCTTCTCGATACGGAATGGGACTCGCTGCTCAAGCCGGATGCGCTGCTTGAAGAGAGCATCCGCATTGCGGCCGCCATGGCTGACGAGTTCATCGGCCGGGGCGTGACGACGTCACTCGTCACCAACGGCTGCGACTGCCTGTCCGGCGAGCAGCTGCGCATCGGCGGGGGCGCCAACGCGCAGCACAGCGCCGCGATTCAGCACAGTCTGGCCCGGCTGAAAATCCCCAGGGAACGGGGCGAGCCGACGGCTGCCGCGCTTTTGCGCGAACAGGCCGAAAAAATGGACGCTCAGCCAAACCGCAAGGTCTCGTGGGTGTTTATTTCCACTGAGACGGGCGAATCGGTTGTCAACGAGTGGCGCGAGCTCTGCGCCCGCGCCGTCAAGGCCTGCTGGATTGTACCGGCATATCCGGGCAGCGAGCTTCCCGAGCGGCTGCTGCAGGATGCCGATGTCATGCTTTGGGAGGTGGCTTATGGCAGGTAATGCACTGGCCCGGCTGTGGGTGCGCAGTTCCATGCGCAGCTTTCATGTCACAATCGGCGTTGTCGCCGTGGCCTCACAGGTCATCGGGCGTATTTCCGGCTCTCCACGCACGATTGTGTTCGGCGAAATCATCACGCTTTTCGGCATTCTGCACTTTTTTCTGCACGGTTATTTTCACCGCCAGCAGAAGTTTGTGACCGACAACATGCGCGTCTATTCCCTGCCCCAAAAGAAGATCGCGCAGACCGGCGCGCTGTATCTGGCAGTCTTTCTCGTCATGACCCTGATTGGCATGGCTCTGGTCCGCGAAATTTACAGTGGAACGCTGCTCGACAAGCTCAAAACCCTGTTTCTTTACTGTCTGGGCGCCATTTTCGGCGCGGTTTTTGAAACAGACGGCTTGGGCCGCGACGAGCTGACTGTTCAGAGCAATACGGACCTGCTGGGCGCCATGAACCAGATTGCGGCGCAGAGCGATTCCCCCTGGGAAAATCTGATCAACAGCGTACAGACCGTGCTCATCATCATCGGCGTGCTGCTGCTCCTCGTATTGTGCGTTATGGGCCTTGTCAGTCTGGCGCGCCGTCTTATTCTCCGCGCGCGGCCGGAAGCCGGCCGCACTGCAGCGCGCAATACTGCGGACCGCGAGACGCGGCTGAGCGGCTCGGCGGGCACAAAAGAACGGCTGCTCGACTTCTCACCCGAGGCCAAAGTGCGGCGGATTTACCGCAAATGCATCAACCATCGCCGCGGACGGGGCCAGGCCATTCCCGAATGGCTGGCGCCGGCGGAAATTGAGCAGCTCGTGGCGCTGCCGCAGGAGGAATGTTATCAGGAGCTGCACGCCATCTACGAAAAGGCCCGCTATTCCGAGGCAGGATGCTCTGAGGATGAAGTGCGGCGCATCAAAGATTTAAGGGTATAGGGTGGTCGCAATGACAGGATTGACCTTGAGCCATATCAGCAAGCAGTATAAAGACAGCGACCGCCCCGCCGTGCGGGACATCAGCCTGGATGTCGGCTGCGATGAGTTTCTGGTGCTTCTGGGGCCCTCAGGCTGCGGCAAGACCACGCTTCTGCGCATTATCTCAGGTCTCGTCCGCCCTTCAGAGGGTCAGGTGTATATTGACGGGCAGGACGTCACGGCACTGGAGCCGCAGCAGCGCGGCATCGGCATGGTCTTTCAGAACTACGCGCTTTATCCGCACATGAGCATTCGCAAAAACCTGACCTTCGCCCTCGAGGTCGCTCATATGAAGCGGAAAGAACGGACCCAGGCAGTGGAAAAGGTGTCGGGCATTCTTGACATTGGCCGGCATTTGGGCAAAAAGCCCCACATGCTCTCAGGCGGCGAGCGGCAGCGTGTCGCCATGGGGCGCGCCATGGCCGGCGAATGCAAGCTGTATTTATTTGACGAGCCGCTGTCCAACCTGGATGACGGCCTGCGCACCCGGCTGCGCCCCGAAATTCTCAGCCTGTTTCACCGGCTGCACGTCCCCTTTGTTTATGTGACGCACGACCAGGTCGACGCCATGACCATGGCCACCCGGGTCGCTGTGATGAAAAACGGCACGATTGAACAGCTGGGCACGCCGCAGCAAATCTATGACCAGCCGGCCAGTCTGTTTGTCGCGAGCTTTGTCGGCTCGCCAAAAATCAACCTGATTCCGGCGGCGGTGCAGGTCCGGCAGGGCCGGGCGGTCCTCGACTGCGGCGCTTTTCAGCTGGACCTGCCCCAGTACCAGGCCGCGCTGCTGCCGCGCGACGGACAGCAGGTGATTGCCGGCATCCGGCCCGAAGACCTGCTGGTCAGCAGAACGGGCAGGGACCTGCAGCCCATCCGCTGTGTGCTGGACCGCTATGAAAACCTGGGCGGCAGGCTTCTGCTGGTCGGCGATTTTCACGGGCACGCGCTGCGCGTCATGGCTCCCCTGTCCGTGCGCGCCAAAGTGGGCGAAAGCCTGGAGCTGTTTCTGGACAAAAGCAAGGTGCATCTGTTTGACGCCGAATCACAGGCTCGCCTGTGATGTACGTCCTGACAGATGCCGCAAAATCACTGAAACTGGATGTGACACCTTGCACACCGCAGAGAAAAAAGAGCTTCGGCTGTTTCAGCTGGCATGGCCCATCTTTGTCAGCAATATTTTGGGAATCCTTCTGGGCTTCATCGACGTTTATGTTTTAAGCCGGGTGAGCGACCTCGCGTCGAGCGCCGTCAGCACGGCGTGTCAGATTACCTCGCTCTGCAGCCTGATTTTCAGCGTGGTCTGCGGCGCGACAAGCATTCTGGTCGCCCAGTATCTGGGCCGGGGTAACCGTGAAAGAGCTTCGCAGACCGGTCTGCTGTGCATCCTGCTCAACACGTCCTTTGGCGTCGTCATTTCGGCTGTGGTCCTTGTTTTTCACGATGCTTTTCTGCAGATGCTGGGCGCCCAGGGCGAGCTTTTCGCCATGGCGTCAGCTTATCTGGGGATTCTGGCCTGGGGCATTGTGCTTGACGCGTATCAGGGCGCCATCAGCAGCATTCTGTACAGTCATGGCGAAACGCGGGTTTCGATGTATATTTCAGCCAGCATGGGCGTGCTCAATCTGGTGCTGGACATGATTATGGTCCTGGGCCTGCTGGGCCTTCCGCCCATGGGCGTTGCAGGCGCAGCCATTGCCACGCTAATTGCAAAGGTGGTTTGCAGCGTTCTGCTCACTGTGGTATACTTTACCCGGATTGAAAGCCCGGCTGTATTCCGCTGCATCCGCGCAATCCGGATGGCTGACGTCAAGAGCATTTTTGCGCTGGGCGTTCCCAGCATTTTTGATTCGGCCAATTACAATATCACGCAGCTGATTATCACCGGCATTGTACTGCATTACCTGAGCGAAACCGATATCGTGGCGCGGACCTATCTGCTCAATATCGCCGCCTTTTTCCAGCTGTTCACCAACGCTATTGCTTCAGCGACACAGCTGATGATCGGCCACCGAATCGGCGCGGGCCAATACGGGCAGGCAAACGGCGAATGTATGCGCGGCCTAAAGCTGTCGGTGCTGGAAACCGGCGCCATCAGCCTGATTGCCTGCGTATTTTCTGACCAGCTTTTCAGCATCTTCACACAAAATCCGCAGGTTATCGAAATCGGCAGGCACCTGATGTGGGCCAATGTCGTCGTTGAAGTGGGCCGCGCGGTCAATGTGGTGCTGGTCGGCGGACTGCGCGGGGCAGGAGATGTCAGCGTTCCCGTTTTTATTGCCGCCTGCTGCATGTGGGTCATTGCCGTCGGCGGCTCATGGCTCTCGGTCCACCTGACAGCTTGGGGCACGGTCGGCATCTGGATTGTTGCAGGCATTGACGAATGTGTCCGCGGCGCCATCATGTTCGGCCGCTGGAAAAGCAAAAAATGGATGAATAGGGGCATTTATCGCATTGCCGGCAGACCGGTGGCAGAGTCCGCCGCGGAGACAATGCAGTGAAAGGAACAGCATAATGACAGAAAAAGAGCGTCTTTTGCGCATATTAGAGCAGAAAAAGACCGACCGGCCGGCCTGCATCTGTCCGGGCGGTATGATGAACATGGTGACATCGGCGCTGATGGACGCCTGCGGTGTGTCGCTGCCGCAGGCCCACTGCGACGCGCGGCAGATGGCCGCGCTGGCAAAAGCGGTCTACGATTTCGGCTGTTTTGAAAATGTGGGGGTTCCCTTTTGCATGACGGTCGAGGCCGAGGCCATGGGTGCCCAGATTGATTTGGGCAGCCGGATTTACGAGCCGCACGTTGTGGGCTGTGTCATCCAGTCGGTAGACGAGGCCGACCGGCTGCCTGTCATGGATGTAACAAAAGGCCGTGCAGGCGTTGTGCTTCAGGCCATCTCCCTGCTTAAGGAGCAGTGCCCTGACGTTCCGGTCATCGGCAACCTCAGCGGTCCGGTCAGCACGGCGGCCTCGCTTTTGGAGCCCACAACCTTTTACCGGGAGCTGCGCAAAAAAAACAGCCAGGCTCACGCCTATATGGACTTTATAACAGAGCAGCTGATGCAGTTCGGTCTGGCCCAGATTGCGGCGGGTGCGGATGTCATTGCCATTTCTGACCCCAGCGGTACGGGTGAGATATTGGGGCCCAAATACTTCGCCGAGTTTGCCGTCCCCTGTCTCAACCGTCTGGTCGAGCGCTTCCGGCAAGAGGGCGTCGGCACCATCGTTCACATCTGCGGCCAGATGAGCCCTGTTTACAGACAGGCCAGCTGCATCAGCAGCCACGCGCTCAGCTTTGATGCCATTGTCCCCATGCGCGAGGCGCGTGAAAATCTGCCCGGCCGTGTGCTGATGGGCAATATCAGCACCTATGGGCTGGAGTTCGGCGACCCGCAGAAAATCAGCGTCATGACAGCATCCTGCCTGAAAAGCGGCGTCGATATTTTGGCCCCTGCCTGCGGCCTTGGAATGAAAACGCCTCTTGAAAACGAACAGGCCATGCTGGCGCACTTAAAAAAAGTCTGCCAGCAGGAAAGCTAATACGTACCGCCGCATCTCCGCTCTTTGCATACTGCCACCGGGCAGTGTCTAAGAAAGCCAATGCAAAGAAGCCGGCCCAAAGGCCGGCTTTTCGTATGCCTATCCCTGTCCGTTTTTTCTGCGTCCGGACGCCAGGAGATATAGGCCAAAGTGATAATATGTCTGTACCTGTTTGATTGTTTGAATAAATGTCAGAAATCTATTGCAATTTTATAAAAACCCAATATAATAATGGATGCTGCGAAAAATGCCAAAAATCATTGAAAATAAATGAAAATCCGTTTTATATACCAAATCTATAAACCATCTGCAGAGCATCAAGGCAGTATGTCGAATTAAATAAATATACATAGCAAGCATAAATATTCCAGTTGATTTTAAAGGGAAATCCTTTAAGATAAAAAAACCAAAGGAGATCAACCATGAAAAAACTTTTATGCCTGATGCTCGCCGTGATGACACTTGTCGGCCTGTTGGCTGGCTGTGCCAGCGAAACCCAGCCGCAGGACAGCAGTACAGAGACAGATCAGACACAGAACGAGGGCCAAAACGAGACGCAGAACGAAAACCAGGGGACAGACGACACCGCACAGCCTGAAAGCTCGGATGAGGAGACGCGCCAGGCTGACCCCAATAAACAGAAGATCATTCTGGGCATTACCTCTACTTTTGAAGACTTTACATATTTTCTCCCTGAAATGATGGGTGAATGGGGCTACGAAGTCGAAATCAAGATGTTTGATGACCCCGTCGTCTGCAACACTGCTCTCATCGAGGGCTCGATTGACGCTAACTGCATCCAGCATCTGCCCTATCTCGAAGCCTACAATGCATCCAACGGTACAGACCTGTATGCCTGCGAGCCGTATCTGATTTCGAGCATTGACGCCATTGTTTCCAAAAAATACGCGTCGCTTGACGAGGTCCCTAACGGTGCATCCATCGCTGTTGCTGATGACGCCAGTAATCTGTCGGTCAACCTCGAAGACTTGGAATCCATCGGCTGGATTACCCTGAAAGAAATCCCTGAGGGTTCGTACTACACCCTGTTCGACATTGAAGAGAACCCCAAGGAGCTTGAGTTTGTCGAGGTTTCGATGTTCGCCCGCTACGCCGCGGTGGACGGCGACGTCGACTTGGCCATGGTTTTCTATTCCAATAACTCGACACAGAAGTACGAGTGCAATCTGCTCAAGCTGTTCGACGAAGGGGCGGCCGCCTATCCCCAGATCATCGCCGTGCGCGGCGATGACAAGGACGCCCAGTGGGTCTCTGATTTAATGGACGCCATGACGAGCGACACCTTTGTCGAGGCTGTCAACGCCAAGAACGAACCCGTTCCCATCTGGAAAATCCTTTTCTAAAAAACATTCGACCGTGATTTCAGCAGGGCCGGCGGATACCGCATGGTATTCGCCGCCTTGCCGCATCACAGAGAAGTAAGCGAGGAGCAGATATGATCGAAATACACAATCTCTGCAAGTCCTTCGGCACACTCGAGGTGCTGAAAAATATCAGCCTGAACATCCGCACCGGCGAAATTTACGGGCTGGTCGGGCGCAGCGGCGCAGGCAAGTCGACTCTTCTGCGCTGCATCAACGGGCTTGAAAACTACCAGAGCGGCAGCCTCAAAATCGACGGAACCGAAATCCGAGACCTGTCCAAGCAGCAAATTCGCGAACTGCGCCGTGGCATCGGCATGATTTTTCAGCAGTTTTCTCTCATCGAGCGCCGCACGGTCTACCAGAATGTCGCTCTGCCCATGCACTGCTGGAAGTATGACAAGCAGACGGTCGATAAACGCGTGCGCGAGCTTTTAGAACTCGTCGATATTTCAGAAAAAATCGACGAGCGCCCCTCGGTGCTGTCGGGCGGGCAGAAGCAGCGCGTCGCCATCGCGCGCGCCCTGGCGCTTGACTCAAAAATCCTGCTGTGCGACGAGGCGACGAGCGCCCTCGACCCCAAAACGACCCGCTCGGTTCTCAATCTGCTGCGCGAAATCAACCAAAAGCTGGGGCTGACCATCATCGTCGTCACACACCAGATGAGCGTTGTGCGCGAGGTGTGCGACACCATCTCCATTCTGGAAAACGGAAAAATTGCCGCTGCCGGCGACGTCAAAGAGGTCTTTCTGCAAAAGCCGGACGCTCTTCTGACCCTGCTCGGGCAGGAGCGGATGCGCTGCCCCGATGAAGGCGGCACCTATTCCTTCCTGCTGGCCGAGCAGCAGCTCGACTTGATTCCCGCTGTGTACAATCAGTATGGGGCGCGGATTCTCTCGACAGGAACCAGCGCCTATAAGGGTGAGCAGTTTACCGAAGTGACCGTTAATGTCAAAAATGAAAATGCGGCGCAGCTCAAGGGCATGTTTGCCAATCGTCAGCTTTTGTGGCACGCCGTAAAGGAGGCATCATAAAGCATGGAGCGGCTTTCATTACAGCAATATATTTTTGAAGTCGTTTGGCCTGCCTTTGTCACCACGCTGCAAATCATGTTCTTTACGGTACTCATTTCCTTTTTCGTCGGCATGATTATCGCAATCATTCTGCACGTCACGCGGCCCGAGGGGCTGCGCCCCAATCGTTTTGTCTACCGGACCATCGACGTCATCATCAACCTGGTCCGTTCCTTCCCCTTTGTCATCCTAATGGTTTCGCTCATCCCTGTGACGCGTTTCCTCACCGGCTCCTCCATCGGTGTGCCGGCTGCCATTTTCCCGCTGTGCGTCAGCATGTCGCCGTATATGGGACGTCTCATCCAGAGTCACATGGACGAGGTCAGCCGCGAAGCTGTCGAGGCTGCCAAATCCTTCGGCGCGTCGACGTTTCAAATCATCTGGCATGTCATCATCGTCGAATCCATCCCGGGCATCGCATCGGTCGTCTGTTTTGCAACGGTCGCTGCGCTGGGCGCGACGACAGCGGCCGGCATGGTAGGCGCCGGCGGGCTGGGCAATATCGCCATCCGCTACGGCTACAACAACTTCAACGATCAAATCATGTATTCGACAGTGGCCATTCTGGTCGTGCTGGTACAGATTATCCAGCTGATTGGCAACGCAGTCTATAAAAAGCTCAAATAACACACCGCGGGGAGGAATCACGATGGATTATCAGACGCTCAAGCGCGAGATGGAAAATTATCCCGACACCATGACCAACGCCGAACGCATGAAAGCGTACGCCATGGGACAGGAGGTCGACCGCATTCCCTTTACCCTGGGCAACGCGTACTCGCTCGTCCGGCTGTACGGCTATACACCCGGCCAATACCGCCGCTCCCTTGACATTCAGTTTGAGCTTGCCGAAAAGGTCAGGGCTGAGTTTTGCGGCAGCGGCATGGCCGCCAACACCAACCTGTCGCTGCGCGGTGTCGGAGAGGCGCTTGGTTCAAAGGCTGTTTATCCTGAAAATGACACCGATTACCTGACTGACTTTGTTCTCAAAGATTACTCCATGCTCGACGAGCTGGTTTTTGACCCCGAGACCAACCCGTACCTGCAGGAAAAGATGCAGCGGGCGCGCGATATCCGCGAACGCATGGGCGGAAAGTGCATGGTTGTGACGGGGGGCGCTGGCCCGATGACCACTGCCATCTCCATCCGGCAGCCCGAACTTTTCCTGCGCGATATGATTCGCGATAAGAAAAACGCGCATCGGCTGCTCGATTTTGCCGTGCAGTGTACGCTGAAATGGGTCGAATACAACTGCAATGAGTTTGGGACCATTCCCGTCGGACTGGCCGACCCTGCGACGTCGGCCAATCTGATTTCAGACCGCATGTTCCGCGAGTTTTCCAAGCCCCACATGGCCGACCTTCTGGCAGGCATCAAAAAAATCACCGGCTCTGTGCCGGGCATTCATATCTGCGGCCGGACAAAGCATATCTGGAACGACCTGGCTGAGCTGGGATTCCCGTCCTTCAGCGTGGACAACTGCGAGGACCTGGCCGAGCTTAAACAGACGGTGGGGGACAAAATGAAAATCTCGGGTAACGTCCCGCCGACGACCGTACTGCGCAACGGAACCATTGACGATGTCATCGAGTCTGTCAAGCAGTGCCTGATCAAAGGGAGTGACAGCCCCTGCGGATACTCGCTCGCCGTTGGATGTGAGGTGCCGCTTGGCACCCCGCGCGAGAACCTGGAAGCCTATATTTATGCCGCCCGGCGCTACGGACGCGGCGCACAAAAAGGAAAGCCGTGCCGCGGCCTGATTGAAGAGCATCTGGTATAACTGGAAAGGAGAAAATCATGTCTGCTGATAAAGAAAAACTGCTGGCTGAGCTGGACCGGTGCGTCCTCGAAATGGAGGATGAAGCTGTGACCGGCGTGGCACAGGAATACGTCAACAATGGCTACAACGCCTACGAGGGCATTGTCAACGGCCTGTCCCGCGGCATGGAAAAAGCGGGTGAGCTGTACGAGCAGGAAGAGTATTTTGTTCCCGAGCTGCTCATCTGCTCTGACGCCATGTACAACGGGCTCGATGTGCTGCGCCCGCACCTTCCCAAAGACGCCTCGCGCGGCAGCGTTGCCGTTGTTATCGGGGTCGTGCAGGGCGACACCCACGACATCGGCAAAAACCTGGTCAAGATTATGCTCGAAGCGGCGGGCTTCCAGGTTTACGACCTGGGCCGCGATGTTGAGCCCCGCGCCTTTGTTGAAAAAGCCAAAGAGGTTGGCGCACGCATTATCTGCCTGTCTACGCTGATGACGACGACCATGCACAACATGAAAGCTGTTGTCGACCTGCTCAGGGAAGAAGGCCTGCAGGACCAGATCAAGGTCATGATTGGCGGTGGTCCGGTTTCGCAGGCATATGCCGCGCAGATTGGCGCAGACGCTTATACGACTGACGCCGCAGCAGCTGCCGGCTGGGCCAAAGGCATGGTGGCCGCCAGCCAGAAAGAATAGCCATGCCGCGCATTACTGTATGTCTTCCGGGCCGGCCGCAGCAGTCTGTTGACTGTGCGGCCGGCGAAAATCTGTACCGCACCCTGGCGGCGCGCCGCCTGATGGATGCCCCCTGCGGCGGTATGGGCAAGTGCGGCAAATGCCGCGTCCGCCTGCCCGACTCCCCGCCCCCCGCTCAGCCGGAAGATCGGCGTTTTTTTACAGCAGACGAGCTCCATGCGGGCTGGCGGCTGGCCTGTCTGCACACGGTGGAAGGTGACATGACGGTTGAGCTGCCGGCCCGCGAGGCGGTCAGCGATATCATCAGCAGCGGTCTGACGCGCCCCGCCGAGGGGCTGCCTGTCGTCCGCAAGGAGCGGACCGCACAGGGCGGCACGCGCCTGCTGCGTTTGGAATCGCAAGCTTTGGATGAGCCGGGCGACACGGCCGAGCGCCTGTTCGGCATTGCCGTGGACATCGGAACGACAACCATCGTTGCGACCCTTGTCGACCTTTGCACCGGGCAGGAGCTGCTCAGCGCATCGTGTGTCAACAGCCAGAGCGTCTATGGCCAGGACGTGATGAGCCGTATTCAATATGCCGGTCAGCCCGGCGGGGCCGCAGAGCTGCGGGATGCCGTGCTGCGCGACCTGCAGTCGCTGCTCGGGCACCTGTACAGCCATAACACTGCCGGCGTCCGGCCGGACCATGTTTATGAGATTGCCATAGCGGCCAACAACACCATGATTCACCTTTTGCTGGGCGCTGACCCTTCCGGCATGGGGCGCACACCCTACCGCCCTGCTCTGCACGGAGCGCAGACCTGTCCGGCCTCGGTGCTGGGGCTTCCTGCATCGCCGGCCTGTATGGTCTATTGCCTGCCTGCTGTCTCGGCCTTTGTCGGCGGGGATATCACGGCGGGCGTGCTGACCTGCGGTCTGGACCGGACGGACAGGACGGTGCTTTTTATTGACATCGGCACAAACGGCGAAATCGTGCTGTCCCGCGCCGGCAGAATGTACGCCTGCTCCTGTGCCGCAGGACCGGCGCTTGAGGGCATGAATATCAGCTGTGGTATGCGTGCCGCGGCCGGCGCTGTCGAGGACGTGCATCTCGCCGACCGAGATGGGACACTGACGGCCATGCTGACCGTCATCGGGAACACCGCGCCGCGCGGACTGTGCGGCAGCGGGCTGCTGGCTGCCATTGCGCAGCTGCGGGCGCACGGAATCATCCAGCCAACCGGACGGCTGCAGACACACCCTCTTGTGGATGTCGTAGACGGAAAAAAGCGCGTCGTGCTCGATGCGTCGGCCGGCATCATTTTGACGCAGAACGACATCCGTCAGGTACAGCTTGCCAAAGGCGCCCTGCTGTCCGGTATCCAGACCATGATGCGGTTTGCCGGCATCGGTCCGTCTGAGATAGACGAAATGCTGGTCGCCGGGCAGTTCGGCGCGCATCTGAAAGTCGAAAGCCTGGTCGGGGCCGGCATCATCCCGGCGGCGCTGGGCCCTGTTGTACGCTATGTGGGCAATACGTCAAAGTCTGGGGCCATGCTCTGTCTGCTGTCCCGGGATGAACGGAAAAGAGTCGAAGATATTGCCGGGCGCATTGATTATGTCGAGCTTTCAGCCCTTGACGGTTATGAAAAAGTCTTTGTCCAGGCCATGAAATTTCAGGAGGAATAGCGCATGGAGACCTTTGTCTGTCTGTCCGGGTCAGAGCCTGAACAGATTACGCCTGCTCTGCTGCGGGACATGGGCCTGACGGCGCAGCAGCTGTACAACAGCCCGCAGAATATTGCCGCGGCCGCAGGCAGGCTGTGTGCCGAACGCGGCGGCAGGCTGTGCCGCCTTCCCTTTTGCAACACGCTGGAAGCCGAAGCGCTGGGCGCCGTTGTGCGGCTGGACGAACGGGGCGCCCGGGTTCCACAGCCGCCCTACGCCTCACTGTCCGAACTGCCCGCGCAGTTTTGCCTGAACAGCTCCCGCATTGATGCGGTTCTGGGTGCGGTCAGCACCCTCGCAGAGCAGGGCCTGTGTGTCGCTTATGGAGCAACCGGCGTATTTACCATTTTCAGTCAGCTCCTGCCCATGGGCGCGTTTTTCAAGGCCCTGCGCCGGGACGACGGTCAGGCGCTGCTGCGCCGCATGGAGCAGGCCTGTGTTGATTATGCCGTCCGTGCCCGCCGCGCCGGGGCGCGCATTTTGTCTTACGCCGACCCGGTTGCAACTGTCGACATTGTCGGCCAGAGGACCTTTACCACCCATGTTGCCCCTGGTATAGCGCGGCTGTTTGACAGCATCCGGCACCAGTGTCCGGATATGACCATCTTTCTTTGCGGCAAAATGACGCAAAGTCTGCTCGATACCGGCGCTGTCCAATGCACAGCCGTGCCCGTCAGCGAAGGGCTCAATTTTGAGCAGGCGCTTTTGCAGGCCGCGGAAGATGAACACGCGCAGATTTGGGGGCTGGGGTGCCTGAATCGCCTGTCGGCACCCTGCCGCGCACTGTACCGGCTGGATTTTTTGCAGGGGGCGAAATAAAATGGCAGCACAGGTCGTCATTATTTCAGGTTTTCTGGGAGCAGGCAAAACCACGCTCATTCGCAGGCTGGCCTCGCTTTGCTGGCCGGGACAGAAGCTGGCACTGGTCGAAAATGAATTCGGCGAAGTCGGAATCGACGGCGCATTTCTGGCGCAGACCGGGCTCGCGGTCCGTGAACTGACCTCGGGGTGCATTTGCTGTTCGCTGGCCGGCGACTTTACACAGGCTTTGTGCGAGCTTGTCAGCCGATTTTCCCCGGAAATCATCCTCATCGAGCCGTCTGGCGTTGCCAAGTTATCTGAAGTCCTGCGCTCTGCTCAGGATGCCGGACTTGAAACAGCCTGCGCCGTCACCGTGTGCGACGCGGAATTATGCCGGGATTATGCCGAAAGCTTTGGTGAGTTTTATCTGGACCAGGTGAAAAATGCCGACCTGATGATGCTGAGCCATATCGCCGGTGCAGACCGGCAGCGTGTAAGCGACTGTGCCCAATATCTTGGCGCGCTCAATCCCCATGCCGATGTTCTCGCTGTTCCATGGGATTTGCTGGACGCCGAGACGCTGCGTCAGGCACTTGCCGGCGCTGCGGAGAAACGGAAGCCCTTGCAGATACCGCAGGCCGGCCATGTGCATGAGCATCACTCCCATGCGCATCATCACCATGAAGCAGGACAGACCTTTGTCAGCTGGACCTGCCGCCCTGCGGACCAATATACCCGCGAGCGTCTGCTGCAAATTTCTGCAGGTCTTGCGTCTGAAAATGCCGGAACGGTGCTGCGCGCCAAAGGGATTGTACGCGATATGGCGGGCGGCTGGCTGGAGTTTGATTATATCCGCGGGCATACTGACATCCGCCCGGGCAGTCCGCAGACGGACAGTGCCTTTTGCGTCATCGGGGTTGATTTGTGTGAAAAGCGGCTTATACAGCTGGTTACAAACCAACCGGCTTAATCTTTTTACGGCGTAGATCTAACCTCGGTCGCGTTTCTCCTCACTGGCACAGGCAATATGCCCGGGTAATATCAAGTCCTCGTATAAACAGAAAAAGCTCCGGACGGCTAAGCCGTCCGGAGCTTCTCTTTTTGGGGTTATTTCACAAAGTCATACAGCCGCAGCATGGTGACGATGCTCTGCTCACGGGTGTACGGGTCAGAGGGCGCGAACTGATTACCCTCGATACCGTTCATGATGCCCGAAGCCTGCACCTGTCCCACGGCCTCAGAAGCCCAGCTGGAGATGGATGCGTTGTCGGCAAAACTGGCCGTGCCGGCGGTCAGCGGCTTTTCCATCACATTGGCCAGACGGGACAGCATGGTCGCCGCTTCTTCACGGGTCAGGGACGCGCTCGGATCAAATCGTCCGTCGCCCACGCCGTTGACAACACTCAGACCGGCCATTTTCTCGACGTTGACGTCTGTCGTGTCGCTGAAGGTGGCGCGTTCGGTGATTTCCGTGCCCATGATGGTCTCATAAAGCTCGACAGCCAGTGCGCAGAACTCAGCGCGCGTGGTGGCCTGCGTATACGCTGACTGCAAGGTGTCGGGCACAATGCCCGCCTCGACGGCGGTATTGACGTTTTTCACTGCCCAGCTCGACGGGGTATCGCCTGCCGGCTCAGTCGGCGTCTCAGGGTCGGTCGGGGTGACGTTTTCAGCCCCATACAGAATCGGCGCGCTGCCGGAGTACACACCCTCATGCGCCTCGAGCACATAATAAGCATTGGCCTGCCCATTCGCATAGGTTACGCCCAGAGCGATACCATCATCACTGAAGTACGGGTGCTCGGACGACCCACGAACGATATCCAGCTGAAGCCCATTGGGCAGCGTGACGTCGTTGGGGATGACAACATTGCCGTCAAAATCAACTGTATCGCTGCCCGCCGCGGAAGAAAGGACAACCAGTCCGCACTCGGACGGGTTACTCGCCAAATTTCCGAGCTCGAATACCAGCTCGCCCTGCGTATTGACAGCGCCATATGCAATATCGCCGTACTGATTGGTCTCATTTCCGCGAACCAACATCAGACCCCCCTGGAATCCGGCACCGTTGATCGTGTCCGCCGGCCAGAGACCCTCGGGCAGAGCGCCGACCTCGTTGCCCGAACGGTCAAAAATAGCATAACGGTTTTCCTGCTCGTTGTAAGCCAGCGTCTCGGCGCTGACACCGCGGTAGTCCAGGCAGACCAGATATCCCTCAGAAAACGGGCTGTATGTACCACCAATCCGGGGAATCAGCCGGTCAGACAGGTAGCCGTCGGCATCCTCCAGCATATCAAACTCCATGATGACATCACCGGTTGCGATATCAGCATAGACAATCTTTTCTTCCCAAATTTCCACCATGTCGCGATCAGATTCACGATAACAGACGATGCCGTCTGAATGATTGATATAGTTCTGTGCGCGTGTGCGCCCGTACTTAAAAGTCATGACGGTATTGCCGTCAGCATCGATGAGACGGCCGGTTTCGCCGGTATCATCTTGATTTGTGTACACATCAAGATAGGCATATCCGTCATGGAAAGCGTTGATTTCGTCTGCGAAATACTGTGGCTCGATGACAACATTGCCGTGCGTGTCCATATATCCGTAAAGGACCTCATTGCTTTCGGGCAGACCGAGATCCTCCGATGTCGACGACTCGCCATCCCAGAATATGATGCGGTCATCGGACACGCTCGCACGCTCCTCGCTGACATTCACTGCATAAGTGCTCAGCACCCAGCTTTCAGCCTGAAGCTCACCATCTGCATTAAAGTAGCCAATCCGTACGCCGTGGCGGGTATCTGCAGGGCCTGTCTTCGCGTAAAGTCCCTCATAAAACCCCTGATAATATACGTGCGAATCGGCATTCAGCTCATAACCGGGCTCACTGATGGTAAAGGGCCGCACCGTCACATAGATATCCGGGCCCTGAAAAACCCCGATTACATCGCTGTCCGCCGCCGATGCCCCGACGGGCAGCAGGATCATGAGCAGCACCGCAGACAAAAGACCTGCGAATAGGCGTTTTGCTTGCATTTTATCAGCTTCTTTCTTTTTTAAATTTTATTTAATTTTATTACATATTACCAGCAAGGTCAATCTCTGCACCGCCTTTCAACAAAAGGCTCCATCCCCTGCGCCTACGAGCTGGCGGTTCTACGACACCCCCAATCGCAAAAGCCTGTGTTTTGTTTTTTAACACAAAAACCCTGTAACCATTGCGGTTACAGGGTATAAGTTGGAGGCGCCACCCAGATTTGAATTAGCCCGGGAGCGTAAAATGCCGTTAATGCCATGCCCTGAAACCCAGTGTTTTCAACGCTTTCACGATTTTCCTGTAAAATGCTGTCAGACATCATAAATGCCGTAAGGGGTCAAAATTGGGGTCAAAAAATCACCCGTTTTGCCGGATGGTCAGGAGCAGTCTGACGGCTTCCAGCTTTTGTTCAGGGGACGACGCAGGGTCGTCCCGAATCCGGCTCAGTACGTCGATATTCGCCTGCTGTTCCGCAGGTCGGCAAGCGCCGACTGGCACACACTTTGCGCATCAGCTGGGCCGGCGAAGCCAACCGCCTGCCGCGGCTTCGCGGCCTTTCGTGCGGCACGGACGCCTTTGGCCTGCCCGTAATCAAACGCCAGACACGCCGCTTCGACCGCTCCCAGCTCCCCGAGTGCGTACACCTCGGTCAAAACCAGGCTGTAATCCCGGTTTTTAAAGCCTGTTCTGTCGATGTACCGCCGCATCCGCTCCAAAACCCCCGCATGGTAGGCTCTGTCACACCAGCGGATGAACAGCGTTTGCAGCTCGCCGGAGCCCGTCTCTGGCAGCCCGTCAAGGGACTTCGCCCCTTTGCGCCCGCACTCGTAGCTCAGGTTGATGACCGGCAGCATGTGCGAAATCACCTCTTCGGCCAACGCATTGACAGGTCCCTGCCTGCGCATCTCGGCAAGGAACTCCTGCTCGTCAATCGGATAGTGCATCCTTCCCGCCCCCTTTCACGCCACGACGAAGCGGCGCACCGTCGTCTGGCGGGTAAAACGCTCGGCCAGCTCGGGCAGCTCCTTTTTCAGGGCCGCTGTATCCAGACGGCTGCTCGTCACGCTCTTCCATGTAATGCGCCAGTCGGTCCCCGTCAGTGTGTCCACATCGCGGGCGCTCATTTCGGCCTTGACCTCGCTTTCAATGGCCTCGATTTCGGCGGCCAGCTCGTTTGCCATCTGCCGCAGCGCCCGCAGTTCCCGGACCCGTTCGTTCATGTTCATGCTGCTTTCTCCTTTCATTCGGGAAGCGGGCCTGCCGGGAATCTTCCTGCCTATTGGCCTTTGGCCTCACAGGGATATTGCCCGGCACGTCGGGACGCTTTCGGCCTCGGCGGCCTTTCACCGCTTCTTCCTGCCCGCTTCCTCTTTGCTATGGTCTTATTATACTATATTTATATAAATATATCTACTGGCAAACTTACCAATATTTATATAAATATATTGTGTATTTTCTATATTGATATAAATAGACAAACATGATATAATAATGGCATACTGGAGAAGGTGTCAGCATTTTGCCGCCCTCGGAAAGGAGACAACTCAATGCCGGTGTCTAAAGCACAGCAAAAAGCAGTTAATAAATACGTCCGTGAAAAGTATGACAAATTGCTGTTGACCATGCCGAAAGGCCAAAAGGACGTTATCAAGGCCCATGCCGAATCCTGCGGCGAAAGCGTGAACGGATTCATCAACCGGGCCATTGACGAGACCATGCAGCGTGACAAGGGGGTGTAATGATGGTATTTCCGGCAGAAAATGCCCGGCGCACGTTTGCAGACGTGCTTGTGTGGGATGAAAACGAACGGGCAGAAATCATTGATGGACAAGTGTTCATGATGGCTCCGCCGTCCAGGGTGCATCAGGAAATCAGCGGAGAACTGTTCCGACAGCTTGCAAACTTTTTGGACGGGAAAAAATGCCGGGTGTATGCGGCCCCGTTTGCGGTCCGCCTTTTCGAGCGAGACGGCGACAGCCCGGAAAGCGTCGATACGGTGGTCGAGCCTGACATTTCCGTTGTGTGCGACAGCGGCAAACTGGATAAGTACGGGTGCAAAGGCGCGCCTGATTTTATTGTTGAAGTCCTCTCTCCTTCCACCCGACGGCATGACAGGCTTGTAAAGCTGGGTCTATACCAGCGGGCAGGGGTTCGGGAATACTGGATTGTCGAGCCGGACACGCAGTCGGTACAGGTGTTCACGCTGGACGGCGGACTTCTCCGCCTCTGCGAGGACTACGGCCGGGAAGATATTGCGCGGGTCAACGTTTTGGATGGATGTTTCATTGACTTGGGCAAAGTCTTTCCCACTTAACACGAATTGGTTTTGACGGGATGCCGGCCGTGATTCGCCGCAGCTTACGGTGAATCACGGTGAATCACCGTGAGTTACGGTGACGGCGTGTCGGTTGTTTGTCAGTTGTTTGTCGGCCACATGCCGCAAGGGCTTGCGCTGCAAGGCGCGGAGCCGTGTCGCCAGTGAAAAGGGACGGCAATGCCGTCCCCTTTTTATGTGCGTGATTTTGCGGCTTTTTGCGCGCAGACTGCGGTTAGTTTGTCCCGGTCGGCAGGGCGCTGCTGTTGACGCCAGCGCGATGCCGGATGCCAGCCGTCTCTGGTTGTTCTTTTTGTCACGAGCAACAAAAAGAACCAAAAAATGCCCTTGATGTAACCCTTGCCGCGCTTGCGCTCCGCGCGCCGCCCAAATTGATGAAACCGATTTCGGAGACCGGCGGAGCCAATCGCCAGCCGGCGCTTGCCGGCCTGTCGCGGCGTCGCGACGCGCGCGGCGACTGTACCGCTGACTCCCTTCCCTGCTAAAGGCCTGTGCTTGGGGCGTCAATCTCGCTTCGCGAGGATGACGCAGGACCCCGGCTTCGCCGGGACGGGCGGATTCATTCCGCAGTTTCCCGGACATGCGCCGGGAAACTGCACCCTGAGAGGGCAAAGCCCGACAGGGGGGTTAGCGAGCACAGCGAGCGATAAGGGGGGAGTAATCCCCACTTATGGAAAAATGAAAGGGGTCCCCGACGCAAACCAACGAAGTGTTTGCGGTGGGGCGCAGGCCCCCACAAATCCGCAGACCGTGCTCTTTTTTACCTGTAAAAAACTGCTAAAACCTGCTCTTTTTTCGTTCGTGATTTCTCGTGATTTTGTTCCGGTTTTGTTCCCGGTTTGTTCCGGTTTGTTATTGGTTTGTTATTGGTTTGTTATTGGTTTGTTTTTCTCTGCGCGGCCAGCTCTGCCGTCTGCCTGCACAGCTCGTGCACCAGCCGCCGTTTGACATACTCGCAGCGCTCCGGACAGCCTGTCCAGTCGTCCCGATGCTCACAGCTCAGACACGCCGCCGGAATCATGCGTCATATTCCCAGCTTGCGGCAGTCTGCGGCGAGTTGCGGCAGCCTGCGGCAACTTGCGGCGAGCTGCCGCCAGACGCCCGACGCTTAGCCGAACACTCCGTGCAGAAAATGTCGAGGCCGTACAGGTCGAGCACGCCGTCTATAATGGCATCGTTCAGGTCGACCGCGTGCTCTTTCCCGCACTGCGGACAGGTTGTGTACACGTTGTCGCTTTCGATATACAGCTTTTTCCCTTTGTGCTTTAAGTAAAACATGCTTTCATGCTCCTTTTCACCGTTCGATTTACTGCTCATTTCACTGCTTCAAAATCGGCTCTTTCAGACTGATACAGCGCCAGCCAGCCGGTCAGGCGCATGGTGACAGGCCACGGCTGCTCCGGGCCGACCCTGCGTAAAAGCCCCCAGTAAACCCCTTTTTTAAAACCCCCTGGCATGGTATATCTATATATTCAGTAAAATGGTTTTACTAGCTGCGCAGGGGGTAAATGCTCACTGGTAGTAAAGCTGTTTTACCAGCTGTACGGGGAAAAACCCTTTACTGGTAAAACGGCTTTACCAGTTTGGCCTTTGACTGGTAAAATGGCTTTACTGCACTTTTACACTTTTTTCCATTTCACGCCACCGGGTTGAAAAGGCGTAAAGGTTGGGCTTGCGCACATTGCCGTTGCGCTCCAGAATGTCGATAAACCCGGCCCGCTCCAGCTCTTCAATGGTCGTCTTGATGGTCGGGCGGCTGATGGGCATGACTTTCATGATTTTCGTATACGGCATGGCAAACTCGCGTTTGCCGCGGGCTTCCAGCTTCATGTACACGAACAGGCGATTGGCCTTGTCCCCCAGCCGCTTCATTGCTGCCGACATCAGCTGTGTTTCGCCGATACGGATGAACCTGTCCTCAAGTCCATTCGATGTGTTGCTCTCCCACGGCGCGAACGGCGTCTTTTTTCGTCTCGACATGCGCTAGGACCGGTTCAGGCCGCCCGGCCCTTCGCTGGGCGTGCCGAATGTCGAACATGGCGGAGCCGGGTGTCTGCCGGCACAGCCGGCGGCGGCGCGGACAGCGGCGGCGGTGCGCAGAATCTCGCGCGCACGGTGCTCCATCGACCGGCTGAACCGCTCGACCTCTTCCGGGCTGCCCGCCAGAAAATACCCGCTTCGGTTGTCTGACAAAATGGGGGCGCCCTGCCGGCGTTCCCGTTCAATCAGCTGCCGGATGCTGCGGCTGTCCAGCCCCGTCCACGCCACCAGCTGCACCATCGGCACGGCCCCTGCGCGGCCCCGGCTCAGTAATGCTTCTATCTTCATTGCTTCACTCCTTGTCCGCATTTAGAATCCTGTTTTCGGGGGTTCAGGTCAAATGATATTGCCCCCTTTGTTCGCGTGCCCGCAAACCCTTGCAAACACTGGGTTTTGAAAGCTCTAAATGCGGACATTTTCCCACCGCTTTTCCCGTTTGCGCTCAGCGTCCTTTTTGCGCCGCACCGTGCGGCTGCACGCCTCGCAGTATTTGGCGCGGTTGCTGACCGCCCGGAAGGGCCTGCCGCACACCTGACAGGTCTTGACGCCGTCGTGCCCCATGATTTCCGCCTCAAGCGCCTTGTCAATGGGCAAAACCGCGCTGCGGAAATACCGGCACAGCAGCGAATTGGTCATCATCTGCGGGCACGGGACCGGCTCGCCGTCGTCGAGCAGCAGGCAGCTGCCCTCGTACAGGTTGCAGCACTCCCGGCGGATGAGCTGCACCACACGCCTTTTCTGCCCGTCGCTCAACCGCTTCACGGCTCGACCTTTTGTGTCGTTTGTGGTATAATCATGGACGGGACGAATGCCTGTCCGGCCGAATCCCGTCATTGCCTGTCCAGCCGTTGCCGCGGCTGGATGGGCCTTTTCTTTTTCATGCACGCTTTTCACCCCCGACCTGACTTTCGAGCCACAAGGCAAAGGCCTGCGCAGGGATTCTCGTGCAGCCGCCCAGCTTGAACACCGGAAAGCCGTCCAGCTTCATCCAGCGGTACAGAGTCGGACGAGATACGCTCGCCAGCTGGGCCGCTTCGGTCACGGTCAGCGCCAGCTTCCCGGTCATGGCGTCACCCCCTGTGCCAGATTGTCGATGATGTGCAGAATGCGCTCCTTGTCCGTTTCAGACAGCTCGCGCCTGAGCCTGCGGCTGAAATTGCCGTCCGTGATGCCCAGTGCCTCGGCTATTTGCCAAAGCCGCACCCCGCGCATTTTTGCCGCCGTTCGAATGTCCTGATTGTTCACGAAACCTTCTCCTTTCAAAAAAATTGTTGTTGACATTTCTCTGTACCATCTATATTATAATATATATGTACAACAATAGCAACAATATTTAAAATTATGTGACACTTGTTAATTCAAAGCTAAATAAAACGCTGTCGTGACGATTTTTTTCGACATGGTGCGTAAAATTTTCGGCAAGGGGTGTAATCAAATGAAACAATCAGAAAAACAGCACCGATTTCCTATCTTTTGCGACCGTTTATGCGAGTTGCAAGGCAAAAAAACTATCGCTGCATTCGCTGCCTTTTTAGGTCTTTCGCGCCCCACGGTCAACTTCTATTTGAATGGTGACCGCGTTCCCGATGCGCTGACGCTGCGGCAGATTGCCGAACGATGCAACGTGTCTTCCGACTGGCTGCTGGGGCTGTCAGACGTCAAAGACCCTGACGGCACGTTGCAGCAGGTCTGCCGGTATACCGGGCTGAACGCCCAGTCTGTCCAGTTTTTACACAACAATATCGCGTGGCGTGACGAAGACGGGCGGTACCGCGGCGGTTTTTCGGATGACGAATACAATCCGAAGCAGTTCTTTGATGAATTTTTCCGTTTCAACCCCCGTAGAGCGTGGAAAAGCAGTCTTATGAGTGTAGTGAGTAATCTGTGTCATGCTATCAATGAATATTTAAGATTGCCGGGTGACTGCGCTGCCGATTGCCCAGACGACAGAAGCATTTATATTGAAGAAATCAATCGGGAATATCGAAAATATGGTATCATTGCGACGTATGTTGAACGAGAATTGCAGGACCGCATCAACGGGGCTAAGACGGAATTACAAGGCTTCTTCGATTTGACCATTGCATCCAAAATTATTGAGTCTCTTCTGCCGGGACAAAACGAAAGGAGTGACCCCGATGCCCCGCAAGAGTAACACGCGCGCCGCACAGGGCGCAGGCAGCATCCGCCAGCGGCCGGACGGACGTTGGGAAGCCCGCTTCACCGTCGGTTCAGACCCCGGCACCGGCAAGCCTATCCGGCGCTCTGTCTATGCGGCGACGCAAAAGGAATGCCGCAAAAAGCTGTCCGAAATCACCGCGGCCATCGATGCCGGGACGTACAAAAACCCCTGCAAAATGAGCGTCGGTGAGTGGCTGGATATCTGGTCTGAAACCTATTTAAGCGGCTGCAAGCCCCGCACGGTCGCCATTTACAAGGACCATATCCGCCTGCACATCAAGCCCGCGCTGGGCGCAATCCGTCTGGAAGCGCTCAATACCCACACCATCCAGCAGTTTTACAACAGCCTGCTTTGCGAGCACAACGGCCGGCCCGGCCTGTCTCCCAAAAGCATCAAGTGCGTTCACGGCGTCCTGCACAGCGCGCTCAGGCAGGCGGCGCGCAACGACTATATCCGCTTCAATCCCGCTGACGCCTGCACTCTTCCCCGCGCCGAAAAACCGGCCATCCAGCCCCTTGACGAGCCCCAGATTGCCGATTTTCTCAAAGCCATTCGGGGGCACCGCTTCGAAGACCTTTTTATCGTCACCCTGTTTACCGGTCTGCGCCAGGGCGAGGTGCTGGGGCTGACATGGGACTGCGTGGACTTTGAACGCGGACTGCTGACCATTGATAAGCAGATGCAGCTGCATCAGGAAACAGGGATGGACGCTTATGCGCTCGTCAGCACAAAGAGCAGCAAGGTGCGGACCATTGCCGCCGCGCCGTTTGTCATGGCGCAGCTGCGGCGTCGAAAGCTGGCGCAGCTGGAACACCGGCTGGCTGCCGGTCCGGCATGGGTGCAAAGTGACCTTGTGTTTACCGACGAACGCGGACTGCACCTGACGAAATCCGCCGTTTATCGTGCCTTCAAAAAAGTGGCTGCATCCATCGGGCGGCCTGACGCGCGCTTTCACGACCTGCGGCATTCGTATGCCGTGGCCGCCATTCATTCCGGGGACGACATAAAAACAGTCCAGAGCAATCTCGGCCACGCCACAGCGGCATTCACGCTGGACGTCTACGGACATATCACCGACAAAATGAAGCAGGAAAGTGCCGCCCGCATGGAGCAGTTCATTCAAAGCATTTCGGGGTAATTTTCTGTAAGGGGTCAAAGTTGGGGTCAAAAGGCCCAAAAAGACAACAAAAAACCCTGTAACCATTGCGGTTACAGGGCATAAGTTGGAGGCGCCACCCAGATTTGAACTGGGGAATCAGGGTTTTGCAGACCCGTGCCTTACCACTTGGCTATGGCGCCATACAATATGACAGGAGCTTTGAAACACCAAAAACTCCTGTCTTCTTCTCACGAGATTTTCTCTCATACACCTTCCTGTGTTTCCACTTCCATATGGCTTCCTTAAAAGCCATATGGAAGTGGAGCGGATGACGAGGCTCGAACTCGCTACCTCCACCTTGGCAAGGTGGC
>DVMR01000034.1 GCA_018714845.1 Candidatus Ventrousia excrementavium | reverse complement strand
GCACTGGGACAACCTGGCGGCGCTGGCCGCGCAGCCCAACCCGTCGGGCCGCACGCAGATTGACGGCACGACACAGCTGACTGACCTTGACAAAACAGAGGAAAATCGCGAGCTGGTCAAAAACTTCCTTTACGATGTCATGCAGGGGCATAACCCGGACAAGGCGGCGCAGTACTTCGACGGCGACACCTACCTGCAGCACAATACGGCAATCGCCGACGGCGTTTCGGGGCTGAACTCCGCGTTGGCCACGTTGGCTGAGCAGGGGATTCAGATGGTCTATGACAAGACTCATATGATTCTGGCGCAGGGCAATTTTGTGCTGGCGGTGAGCGAGGGAACCTATGGCGGCGCGCCCACCAGCTATTATGACCTGTGGCGCGTGGAAAACGGAAAAATCGCCGAGCACTGGGACGTGATGGAAACCATCGCCGACCCTGGCACCTGGCAGAATCAGAACGGCAAGCTCTGAGGCGCAATCGTTACCAATCGGTAACTATGGAACAATAAAGTGCGTACTTTTCAAGGCGAAAAACGGCTGATATAATCAAAACATCAACAAAACCAATACAAAACAGTACAATTCGAGGAGGAAATCAAACATGAAAATCGCAGTTGTGTGTGCAAACGGCAAGGCCGGCAAGCTGATTGTCAAGGAAGCGCTGGACCGCGGGCTTGATGTGACAGCCGTGGTGCGCGGAGAAAACCATTCCGCCGCTGAAAAGGTCATCCGCAAAGACCTGTTTGAGCTGACCGCGTCTGATTTGTCCGGATTTGACGTCGTGATTGACGCTTTCGGCGCCTGGACCGAGGACACTCTGCCGCTGCACAGTACATCTCTTCAGCACCTGTGCGACATTCTCAGCGGGACAACCACCCGCCTGCTGGTGGTCGGCGGCGCAGGAAGCCTGTATGTCAACCCCGAACACACCGCCTGTGTGGCGGACGGCCCGGATTTCCCCGACGCCTTCAAACCGTTGGCGGCTGCAATGGCCAAGGCGCTTACTGAACTGCGTCAGCGCAGTGACGTGAAGTGGACGTATATCAGCCCTGCCGGGGATTTCCAGGCCGAGGGTGCGCGGACCGGCAAGTACATTCTTGGTGGAGAAGAGCTGACCCTGAACGCGAAGGGAGAAAGCGTTATCAGCTATGCTGACTATGCCATTGCCATGATTGACGAAGCGGTGAAAGGCAACCATATTCATCAGAGAATCAGCGTGGTAAAAGAATAGTCGAGACAGCCAGCCTGTAAAAAAGCAAAAGCGCTCCGGAGCAAAAGCTCACGGGGCACTTTTGACGTGCATTGAGGCTGAGGTGTTCAGGCAGTGCTGCCGGTCACAATGCCTGGGCAATATCAAACACACGCTGCAGGCCGTCCGGTATGGTGCCATTGACAATGTATTGCAGGTAATTCAGGTCGTGGTCATGCCCGGGAAAGGTCAGAATGTGCAGATTATCCCTGCCGGCGGCGGATGCGGCCTTTCGAAGTTTATCAATATCATCGGCCGGAATATTCGCATCATCGTCGCCTCGAAAGATGTAGACGGGCGCAGTGACGGTACAAAGTGCAGCAGCGATATCGGGCAAGGCAAAATGCTGCCGAAACCAGCAGGATGTGGCCCGAACCGGATAGTTTTCTTTTAGCCATTGGTCGTCACCCGCTTCGATGGCCTGAAATACCTTTCTTTTGTAATCTGCCAGACGAATCGCAAAATCCGCCTGTGTGATTCTGCCGTCCCCGTCTGCGTCCAAATCTTCAAACGCAGTATCCGGGAAAAGCGCGGACCGGACATGGAATACGTCTGCAAGAAAGTCGTCTCTTTCAAGAACTCCCTTTTGCGGACAGCCAAAATACCTGCACATATTGACCATAGAGCTTCCGCCGCTCAGCTGCCAGTCGAGAATTTCTTTCATATTGCGGCACGAAAAGCTTAAAAGCAGCAACCCGGCGACGTCCCGGCATTTTTCTGCGGCAAAGGGAATGAGCGAGGCACCCTCACTCATTCCCATCAGCAGCACTTTGGAATGCTGAAAAGCCGGGATGGCTTTGACAAAGCGTTTGACTGTCAGAATATCCTGTACGGACGTTTCCGGACAATAGGTGCTGAACTCAGCCTCATTGACAGCGACGAAATCAGAAGCACAGTCTGATAAGCTGCAGCCCCGCGTATTCCAGCGGCAAAAGGCAATGCCGCGCCGGCAGCACTCGTCAGCGAACAAATCAAAGTAATTAAAGTGCCTGCCGTTCAGTTCCCTGTGATTATCATATGTGTTGGGACCGCTCCCCTGGCAGAAAACAGCAATACTTTTGCTGTTTGGGGGAAAGTCAATTTTTACTTCAAGCTGGTATCCGTCATGTGCCGCGACATGAAAGACTTTTGTCTGCTTCAATGCCATACCACCTTTAAGGCGACCGATTGATAGATGAATTGGTTAGAAAAAAGCCTGCAATTACTGAATTGCAGGCTTTTTATGGCGGAGAAGGAGGGATTCGAACCCTCGAACGGCTTTTGACCGTTACACGATTTCCAATCGTGCGCGCTCGACCAGCTACGCGACTTCTCCATCTGGTCCAGAATGACAGATTTTAACTTTTGCAAAGAGCCTAATTATCATAACACGGGATGGGGGACTTGTCAAGTCCCCATCCCGCAGTTGGAGAGGATTATGAGACCAGGATGATACGGACTGTGCCGCCGTCGCCCGGGTCGCGGTCGCAGTAAATCTCAAAGGTCGAGAAGTTGGACCGTGCCTCGTTCAGCGTCAGGAAGCGGTCGATGCTCTTGGCATAGATGAGCACATCATCAGCCAGCTCAACAAACACATTGCCGACGCGCACACCTTCGCGGGTGTCAAAATCGTCGCGCCCGACTGTGGCGGTCCGTTCCAGCTTGAAAGCCGGAGGCGCTTCACTGTAGGTTTGAGCGAGCACACTGGTTGCGATGCCGCCCGGGACCATGCTGCTGGTGTTGCGCAGGCCGGGATTGCGGAAGGTGACATACTGCTGTGTGCCCTCGTCAGTGCGCAGGTTTAGCGTGTACTGGGTGCGATAAACGGTATTGCCCTCAAGGTCTTCACCTGCGGGAACCTGTGTCTGGGTCTGCGAAATCAGGCCGTAGGTAAAGCCGTTGCCAGTAACATTGGAAACGACGAGCAGCGAAACCTTGCCGGCGCTGTCACGCTCGATGTGGCGAACCTTGGAAGCAGAAAGGGTGACGGGCCCGAGGTCCTCCTGCGTGATTTCATTCAGGGGCATTCCCTCGGCCGGCTCTTCAAAAATACGAATTTCGGGTGAGAATTCATAGCGGCCCACTGTGCCCTTGACAGGATCAATGTCGCCGGCGCTTGTGTCGCGGAAGGAGTAGGTCGAGAAGGTAAAGCGGCCCTGATTGTCCTGTGAGAAGCCGACAATCCGTCCGACCTGGGCGTACAGTGACGAGACGCCCTCGCCGTCGCCGGCATCGACCTCGGGGAAGCCGGAGAAGGAAGGAGTGCCTTTCAGCTCAAGGCCGTTGGACAGCAGCTTGACGGTGGCTTCGCCGCCCAGTTCAGTCAGAATAGCCGGAACCTTGCCGCCCACACGGGCGCTGTTGAATGCGGCAGCCACATTGCCGTTGTAGTCAAACAGCAGGGTGATGGTGCGGTTAAAGGTGAGGTCCTGGAAATAGCGGGACGCCTCTTCGCTGATTGAGAAGGTATGGCCGCCCGCCGTGATGGTCGAGGGAGAAGCATAAGAGGGTTTGGCATCTTCGTACAGAAGCGTCACGCGGTCGTCTGAGACATAATAGGTCTTTTCGTCGGAGACATAAGAGACAACGTCGAACTTGTCAATCTCGTCCTCGGTGATTTCAGAGCCGTTTTTGAGAATGGTCGAACCGCGGACAAAGACGATGTCGTCAACGCCGTAGACGCCGACCGAGGCCAGCGAAAGGGTGGTCTGCCCGCCGGTTACCAGCGATACAGAGCCGCCGTCATCGCGGTACAGGTAAATCTGTGCGCCGGGGCGCAGATCGTAGTATGAGGCAGTGTAGTCGACCATGCCGGCAGTTACCAGCAGCTTACACGAGCGGGGAATGGAAATCTTGCTGCCGTCCGCCGTTGTAATCGCGTCAATGGACGTTGACTGGACGACTGCGGTTTCAAGATTTTCAGTGTCGACGATAAACCCGAGCAGCTTGTTGCCAGTCTGCGCATAGACCGGTGTACCGCGCAGGCCGACCAGGTCGCGCGACAAGGCAGTGGACGAGGTGACGATGCTCGCATCCTCGCCGGCGTACAGCCGGACCTCGCCGTTTGCAAGTTCGGTGTCGGTCTCCCATGTGGCGGCAAGCACGCTCAGGTCGCCGGTGCGGAAGGCTTTGGTGATGTACAGCCCGCCCTCTTTCTGCTCGGTCATCAAAAGGTTACGCAACAGAATGGCGGCCTGTCCACGCGTCAGACTGTCGCTGGTGGAAAAGCTGCGCATACCGCGGTTGAGGCCAATCTGTTCAGCCTTGAGCGCATCGTCGCAGGGCCAGAAATAGCCGATATCCTCGACCGTGTAGCCCAGCATGCGCAGCAGAATGGTCACTGCCTCACCGTAGGTGATGGGAGTGTTGGGGTTAAAGTTGCCCGCACTGTCGCCGCGGATAATCTGGTATTTGCGCACCGCGGCGTTGACATAGGGGGCAAACCACTCAGAAGCGAGCACATCGGGAAAGATAGTGTAGCTGGAATAAAGCGACACCTCGGAAAAACCGGCGGCCAGCACTGCCATTTTGCAGAACTCGGCGCGTGTCAGCGTGCCGTTTGGGTTAAAGGCGCTACCGCCTGTGCCATTGACAATGCCAAGCGATGCCAGACTTTCAGCAGCCCAGCGTTCGCTGTCCGACACAATGTCGGTAAACAGCGCCGAGGACGGCAGCGCGCCGGCCAGCATGACGAGCACGAGCAGAGCGCAGGTGATGCGTTTTTTCATAATGGAAATCCCCTCCTATTGATTGCGCAGGGCCTCGACAGGCTGCATTTTGGACGCCTTGTTGGCAGGGTAAAAGCCGAAGAAAACGCCCAGCACGACTGAGAACAAAAAGGCGCCGATGGTGATGGTCGGGTCGGGGTAAAAGACCTCTTTGAGAATGGCCGACGACAAAAGCGCCGAGCCCATGGCCCCCAGCACAATGCCAATGATACCGCCGCAGGCGCTGATGGTGGCCGCCTCGATAAGGAACTGGGTGATGATATCGCGCCGTTTGGCGCCGATGGCCATACGGATGCCGATTTCACGTGTGCGCTCGGCGACCGAAACCAGCATGATGTTCATGATGCCGATGCCGCCAACCAAAAGCGAAATGCCGGCGATGCCGCCGACCAGCAGGGTCAGCATCATATTGCTTTCGTTTTGCTGCTCGATGTAGTTGGTGTTGGAATAGACGTCAAAATACCCCTGCTTGACGCGCTCTGACAGCCAGTTGCCGATTTTGTTAACAGCAATGTTGACATTTTCCGCACTGGTGGCCTTGACGGTGAACTCGGTAATCTGGCTGGTGCCCATAACGGAGCGCATGCGTGAGTAGGGAACCAAGACCATATCGTCATCTGAGCCTTCCTGGTTTTGAAATTTGGACTGGTAGACGCCGACGACAGTGTACTCATCGCCCTTGATTTTGATAGTCTTGCCAATGGGGTTTTCAAGGTTGAAGAACTCCTGCGCTATGCGGCTGCCCAGCACGCAGACCTTGACGCGGTTATAAATATCAGCATAGCACAAACTGCGTCCGGCAGCAAGGGTGTAGTTCTGACACTGGTCGAACTGGTCTGAGCCAAAATTGACACGGCTGTCCATGCTTTTGTTTTTATAGCGCAGGGTCAGCCACGCCGTTGAGCTGGGGGTGACGCCCTCTACCTCGGCCTTGAGGCTCTGGCAGAACTTGTACAGGTCACCGGCAAAATCAGTGCCGTCCCAGGTGTTGTAGTAAACGCTGATACGGTTGGTGCCCATCAGCGCATAGCTTTCCATGATTTTGGCCTGTGACCCGCGCATGACCGAAACCAGCGTGATGACCGAACAGACGCCGATGATGATGCCCAGCATGGTCAAAAGCGATCGCATCTTGTTGTTGAAGATGGACTTCATGGCCATGGAAAAGGTCTGGAATATGCGCATCATTGGCTGCCACCTCCCTGATGTTCAGCCGATACCGGCTCGATAAAGGTCAGCGCTTCACGCCGCTGCTCTTCGGGTACGGCCTCGTCGCCGATGACGTGACCGTCGTGAATGGTGATGATGCGTTTGGCAGCGCGCGCCAGGCGCAGGTCGTGCGTGATGAGAATGATAGTCGAGCCCTGCTCGTTGAGGTCTGCCAGGCGCTGCATGATTTCAGCGCCCGAGCGCGAATCGAGGTTGCCCGTCGGTTCGTCGGCCATGATGATGGGGGGGGATGCGGCGATGGCGCGGGCAATGGCGACGCGCTGTTGCTGGCCGCCTGAAAGCTCGGCCGGGCGGTGCTTCAAGCGCTCGCCCAGACCGACCTCTTCGAGTGACCGGCGGCACAGCTCAGAGCGCTGGTTATATGGCATGCCGCGGTAAATGAGGGGCAACTCGACATTTTCAAGTGCCGTCAGCGACGGGATGAGGTTAAAGCCCTGAAAAATGAATCCGATTTGATGATTGCGGATGGTCGACAGCTTTTTCATCGGCATTTCATTGACCGGTTCGCCGTCGAGCAGGTATTCGCCATAGGTCGGCAGGTCCAGGCAGCCGAGAATGTTCATGAGAGTCGACTTGCCAGAGCCCGACTGCCCCCAAATGGTTGTGAACTCGCCGTAGTCGATTTGCAGCGACACATCGTCGAGCGCACGGACCTCGCTCAGCTGGCCTTCATTATAAATTTTGCTGATCCGCCTTACGTCGATAAGCATGAGGCCACCGCCTTAACCGTAATAGTAGTAGCTGCCATCCGTATTGGTATAGGTCGTCAGATAGATGGTCGTACCCTCTTCAAGACCCGAGACAATTTCGGTGTTGTTGGCGTCGGAAAGGCCAATCTCTACAGCAACGGGGTAATAACCCTCAGGAACCTGGCTTTCAGCGGCCTCGGCTTCGGCGCCCATGTCGGGCGATACAGAGACGCCCATGTCAGGCGATACGGAGATGTCCTCGCCGCCCTCGACCGGTTCGGTGCCTTCCTCGCTGCCGCCTGACAGCGAAGCGACAGGGTAGTCGTCAAAGCCCATGCCCTTTTTAACATAGACGACGGTGCCGGCCTCGGTAAAGATAACAGCTTTGGACGGGACGACCAGGCAGTCCTCTTTGATGACCGAGGTGATGGTGTAGTTGACGCCCATGCCGGGCAGCAGCGAGCCCTCGGCGTCGGCGCCGATGGAGAAACGCGCCGGGAAATAGGCGACAGCGCCCATGCCCGTGTTTTCGCTCTTGGCCTCAAAGCCGACATAGGTGACTTCGCCCATGCTGGTGGAGTTGCCGTCGCCATAAGTAATCGTGACCGGCATGCCCAGCTGTACATTATTGATGTCAAGCTCGTCGATGCTGGCCTCGACCAGAAGGGAAGACGTGTCGGAAACCGTGACAACCGGCGTGCCCGAAGCCTGCAGCTTGTCGCCGACCGCGACGACAAGATTGGAAACAACGCCGTTAATCTCGCTGCGAATCTCGGTGTTGGTCATGTCGGCCTGCAGCTTGCTGACCGTCTCGGCGGCTTCGTCATAGGTCTTCTGGGCGGCGTTGAGGTCAGCCTGCAGACTGCTGGCATCGACCGAGCACAGGGTCTGGCCGGAAGAGTACTCGCCATAGTCCATCAGGTCGACGAACTGCAGTGTTCCGCCAACCGGCATGGTCAGCTCCTGCTCCTGGTTGTATTTCAGGGTGCCGCCTGTCGCGGGCATCATGTCGACGCCGCCTGCGGTGATGTACCCGGCAGCCGACTGACCGGCGGTCAGCGTGCCGGCATTGGGCACCGCCACATTGACGCGGAAGCAGACCGCACCGTCAATGGGACGGCTGATTTTGTCAATCGATTCGACAGTACCGGTCACCTGCACCATGCTTTCGGGCACAGAAATGCTGACGCTCTGGCCGGCATAGATGTCGTTTTCATACGCATAGCTGAAATAAAGCTCGAGCTTCATGACTGAGTCGTCGACCAGCGTTCCGAGGGACTGACCGGCCGAAATGTCCTGGCCCGTGCGCAGCTCGGTGAAGTCCTCAGGCAGAATGAGCTTGCCCGAAAACGGAGCGGTCAGGCTGGTGTTGGACAGGGCCTTGGTCGCTTTAGTCACGCCGTCAGCCGCGGTGCGCAGCGCTTCTTCAGCCGTTGCCAGCCCTTCGCGAAGCTCGCTGGGGTCGATGACGAACAAAAGATCGCCGGCTTTTACAATATCACCGGCCTGCACGGCTACTTCAGTGACCGTACCGCGCGAATCAGCGCCGTATTCCGCTGTCTGACGCGCAACAACGGTGCCCCAGCCGGTGACCTGCGAGGACAGGGTCCCGCGGGAAACGATGGTATCTTCGATGGTGGTGCTGCCTGAGCCTGATGTGAACTTGCGGACAAAGTAAAAGACGGTGCCGCACAGCGCCGCAATTAGAATCAGGACAATAATGATTTTGAGCCATTTGGGCATGCCGCGTTTCTTTTTACCGCCGGCGTATTTGTTGCGCACCGGCTGCTGCACGGCCTGAGGCTCGGCCGCTTTCTGGGCAGTGTTTTCAAACATACTCTTTTCCTCCTGCGTTTTCTGTGACTGTATCAAGCACTGATTCGTTCTTCGCTATTCATTAGACGAATAAAACAGGCAAATAGTTCCGGCACGAAAAAGAAGTTTTCAGAAAAATCTGCCTTGGGAAAACCACAGCCACACAAACCTATCATACACGCAAACCAGTGCAAACGCAATGCGAAAAGCGCGATTTTCAGGTTTTATTAAGAAACTGTACCCAAGCTCACGCTTGCGCTTTTGGGAGCATTGCGGTACAATAAATTTAATACAGAAAAGGCAGGTGGCGGACATGGATCGTATTGAGCGGAAAATTTGTGAAATCATTGATCGGAATCAGGAAAAAATCAAGGAATTTGGCCGGGATATCTGGACTCACGCCGAGCTGGGCTACCGTGAAACACGCACGGCCGAACGTTTTGCCGGCTGGCTCAGCGAGCTGGGCATCGAGACTGAAAAGGGCCTAGCCGTCACCGGCGTCAAGGGCTATCTGAGCGGCAAAGGGGCCAAGGGCCTGACGGTCGCACTGATGGGCGAGTTTGACGCGCTGCCCATTGCGGCACACGTTGATGCAAACCCCGAGACCGGCGCCTCGCACTGCTGCGGGCACAATGCACAGATTGCCGGCGTCGTCGGCGCAGCGCTGGCGCTGGCCGACCCCGAGGTGCGCGCGGCCATGGACGGCAACATCGTCTTTTTCGGCGTTCCGGCTGAGGAGTTTGTCGAGGTCGACTATAAAAACGGGCTGCGTGAACAGGGCGTCATCCGTTATGGCGGCGGCAAGTGTGAGCTTTTGCGCATCGGTGCGCTTGACGACATTGACATCACGGTCGGACACCACTCGATGTCAGGCAGTGACGGCGAGATCAGCCTGGGCAACAGCACGAGCAATGGCTTTGTCAACAAAATGATCGTCTACCAGGGCCGTGCAGCCCATGCGGCCGGTGCTCCGCACCGGGGTATCGACGCCATGAACGCCGCCATGCTGGCACAGCACGCTGTGGACATGCAGCGTGAGAGCTTCCGCGACTGTGACACAGTGCGCATTCACAGTTTTATCAGCAAAGGGGCCGAAGCGGTCAACGTCATTGCTGACGACGTACACATTGAGTATTCGGTGCGTGCCAAAAACATTGATGCCATCCGCGACGCCAGCCGCAAGGTTGACCGCTGCCTGCGGGCCGGAGCCATCGCGACTGGCTGTGGATTGACCAATATTACCCTGCCGGGCTACCTTCCCACGGTGCCGGCGCCTGACACCCGTGCAGTCGATGAGGCGATGGACGCCGCTGCGGGCAGCTATAAGGTCGACCATATCGGCAAGGTCCACGGCACCGGCTCAACGGATTACGGCGATGTCTCGAGCATCATGCCCCTTCTGCAGTTCCACACTGCCGGCTTTGAAGGCGCGATGCACCATTCCGGCCTGAAGGTGACTGATGAGTACCTGGCTTATGTTGTCACAGCCAAAATTTTTGCTCTGACGGCATACAACCTGCTCAAAAACGGCGGCGATTATGCCCGCGCGCTGCTTGAGAGCTATCACCCGGTGCTGACCAAAGAGCAGTATGTCGAGTATATGGAAAGCATGCTGAGCGAAGAAACCCTGCCCATGGCTCCGCTGCCGATTGTCGAGGGTTGACAGCCCGCATATTTCTTCCTTTACTGGAAAAACTGTTGACAACTCCGTTGTCAGCTGGTATACTTTGATTAAAAACAAGAATTGTTACTGATTAGGAGGGGTTCTAATGGATATGACGGCACTTTACCGCATAAGCTACGGCATGTATGTCGTGGGGGCCATGGACGGTGAACGCCCGGTCGGTTGCGTGATCAACACCTGTATGCAGATCACGGCAGAGCCGCCGACAGTGGCGATCAGTCTCAACCACGACAATTACACCCACAGCATGATCGAAAAGACCGGGCGGTTCAGCATTTCGGTCATCAGCGAGCAGACTCCGCCGCCCGTGATTTCAGTCTTCGGATTTCGCAGCAGCAAGGATTATGACAAGTATTCAGTCTGCCCGCATGAGATGATGAACGGTCTGCCGGTCATTCGGGAAAAGAGCTGTGCCAATTTTATCTGCCGGGTTGTCGGCAGCCATGACATGGGCACGCACACTGTCTTTTTTGCCGAGATTGAAGATGCTGTGAACGGCGAAAATCTGCCGCCCATGACCTATGAGTACTATCACAAGGTCGTCAAGGGAAAAGCGCCGGCTAAAGCGCCTACCTATCAGCAGGAAGTCAAAGTGAATCAACCTGTAAGTGGAGAGAAAAACTATGTCTGCACGATCTGTGGATACGTCCACGAGGGAAGCCTCGAAAATGAACCGGACGACTATGTCTGTCCCGTCTGCGGCGTCCCCAAAAGCAAATTCAGACCGCAGTAAGCCGGTTCTTCCCGGCAAGTATTCGCGGCAGCGCGAGCTTGTCTATCGCGCTGTGATGGAGAGCAGTGAGCACCCAACGGCTGAGGCAGTGTATCAAAAGGTGCGCTGTGACTGTCCGGACATCAGCCTGGGCACCGTCTACCGCAACCTGGGCCGTCTGGCCGAGTGCGGTGCCATTCGCAAGATTGGCGTTCCGGAGGGCAGCGACCATTTTGACGGCACACTGCGCGAGCACTACCATTTGTTTTGCACCAGCTGCGGCTGCGTGTGCGATGTCGACCTGCCCGAGCTCGAGGGGCTGCAGCAGGTCGTTGAGCAGCGTACAGGCTTTGCCGTTACCGGACATGACCTGATTCTTCGCGGTCTGTGTGAGGACTGCAGAAAAAAAAGTGAAAAGGAGAATGCACAATGAACCTGAAAGGCAGCAAGACCGAGGCCAATCTGCTGGCGGCTTTCGCCGGCGAATCGCAGGCGCGCAACAAATACACCTATTATGCTTCCAAGGCCAAGAAAGAGGGGTACGAGCAAATTGCCCGCATCTTCCTCGAAACCGCTGACAACGAGAAGGAACATGCCAAGATTTGGTTTAAACTGCTGCATGACGGCATGCCTGACACTGTCGCCAACCTGAAGGATGCAGCTGCCGGCGAGAACTACGAGTGGACTGAGATGTATGCCGAGTTCGCTAAGACCGCCAAGGAAGAGGGCTTTGACAAGATTGCCTATCTGTTCGAAGCTGTCGGCAAGATTGAAAAAGAGCACGAGGAGCGCTACAACGCCCTGCTCAAGAACGTCGAAACCAATCACGTCTTTGTCAAGGAGGGCGAGCAGGTCTGGCAGTGCGCCAACTGCGGCCACATCCACATCGGCAAGTCGGCCCCCGAGGTCTGCCCAGTGTGCGATCATCCCAAGGCTTACTTCCAGCTGCAGGCCAAAAATTACTAATTAAATTTGCGCTTAAGCACGGGGTCCGGTCATATGGCCGGACCCCCCTTGTTATATATTCTGAAAATAATGAGGTGAAGTGTGGTTTTTTTTGAAATATTCAACAAAAAGCTTGCTTTTCTGCATAGCCTATGATAAGGTGTTTGTAAGAAGGCCGGCCTTGCCATCCAAGTGAAAGGAGAGTCGAGACATGAATAAAAAGAGCTTGCTCATTGTGGCGGCTGTCATTCTCGTTGTGCTGGCCGCTGCTTTGGCCTGGAATTTTTTCGGAAATCAGAGCGGTGTCAGCGCAGGAGCCGAGGCTGTCATCCGCGCCGCTGCAACAGGCCCGAACACAGATTTGTTTGATATGGCGGCGATGCTGCAGATCAGTTCGGCCAACGAGGAAGAACGTGCCGCCGCCCAGGAAGCCAGCGAGAAACAGATGGAAAACTGGCAAACCGCCGTGGGCGCCTATTTTGCCGAAGGCGCTCTGGAACAGTTTATCAATAACGGCTACGCCACAGGCTATCTGGCGCAGGCCGCCGTCGGGGATCAGACCCTTGCGCTCAAGGAGCTGACGCTGGTCGAAAAGACCGACAACCACGAGTCGGTCGACTTCACCTATACCATTGGAGAACAGGAGTTCCAGGCGCGTGCCGAGTTCAGCCTGGGCTCTGACGGCCTGATCAGCCGAGCGGAGTTTGTCGCCGTCAGTTGACAGCCATCAAAGTGTCTTGCGGAAAGGAGAGAGCTGTGTTGGACGAGGCTGTGCTTGCCTTTTTCGACAAACACGCAGAGGCTCTGCCCCTTTATGAGAGACTGGAAGCAGGCGTGCGGGAAATGATTCCTGACGTCACAGTCAGGGTGCAGAAAAGCCAGATTTCGTTTTACAACCGCCATCTGTTCGCCTGCGTGTCTTTTGCCCGCGTGCGTAAGGGCAGGGACTGTCCGAAGGCCTATATTGTTGTCACCATTGGGCTGGGGTACCGGCTGGATTCACCGCGGGTCGATTTGGCGACCGAGCCTTACCCCAACCGCTGGACGCACCACATTCTGATTTCGCAGCCGGGCGAGATTGACGAAGAACTGATGGCATGGATTCGGGAAGCGGCTGCCTTTTCTGACAGCAAGCGCTGAAAGCACAAAAGCAGGGCAAAAGACGCCCTGCTTTCTTAAATATGGAGGATGTTACACAGGCGGTAAAAGATAAAAAAGAAGCGGCTGCATGAGCAGCTGCTTCTTTTTGGTCGGAGTGTCGGGACTTGAACCCGAGGCCTCTTGGTCCCGAACCAAGCGCGATACCAAACTTCGCCACACCCCGTTATGACTGGCCTGCCTAAATATTATATGCGCTGTTGGGGTGATTTGTCAAGAAAAATCTTTTCAGCAGATTTAATTCGCTGGTTCAACCCTGCATGAGGGCAGAACGGCCGGTGCTTTCAGACGGCCCAGAAACTGCGCAGGGCCTGGGCCAGTGCATCCGGGGCGTCGACATTGACCTCGTGTCCGGCGCGGGGAATCAGCATGAGTTCGGACTGGGGAAGCTGTGCGTGCAGCTGCTGAGCAGCGGATTTGTTGGCGCGGTCATTTTCTCCGCACAGGACCAGCACCGGGCAGGCAACATTTCGCAGGCCGGGAGAGAAGTCGAGGTCCATCAATGAGCTGCACAGACCCAGAAACTCTTTTTTGCCAAATCCCGTGGATGCAAATGCGCGAGCGGGCAGAAAGCGAAAGATTGCATTTTGCAGCCGCAGCAGACGGCGGGGCATGGAGCTTTGTGCACCAATCAGCACAAGCGAATGTACCCGGCTGGGGCTTTCAATGGCGTATTGCAGGGCGAGAATACCTCCCAGAGACAGACCGCACAGGTCAAGCGGCTGTGAAAGCCCGCTGCAATACGCCGTAAACGCCTGATAAAGACTGTTGTAGCGCGGCTCATGGCTGTGAAGCCAGTCAGAAAGCTCGGGGCATAGAACGTCATCGGCCGGAATTTGCAGCGCGTCTGTGGTGCGCGCCCAGCTGGAAGCCGACTGACCCAGACCGTGAAGCAGAATGTATGGCATGTTTCCTCCTTATGGAAAACAGGCACAGCCCGATGACTGCTGTCGGCCATCAGGCTGCGCCTGTTTGAAATACTTACTTTAATACTTACTTTGTCTCGCCCACCGGTTTGACGAGGCCGGCGCGGTTGAGCAGCCGCAGGTACTGTCCCACAAAGTCGCGGTCTCCCGAGCCGCACTCCCAAAGGGCGCGTTCGGCAATCTCTTCAAAGTCGAACAGGCCGCAGGTCCAGTAATTGATATAGGACTCCAGCGCCTCGGATTTCTTATGCTGCTCGATAAGAGCCGAAGAACCCGATTCTTCAAACAGCTGGTCGATGCGCTTGCTGTCGGCATCGCCGACAAAGGTGCGCGTCAGCTTGGGGTGATTGGACACCGGCGTGATGGAAGGCTCGTCGCGGTGCATCCCGGCCAGAGCCAGGGCACGGCGCAGCGCCTGCTCGCGCAGAACGCTCAGCTTGGCGCGCTCGTCGGACAACAGCGCCTGCACCGGAGCTGAAAGCTCGCCCGGGAACAGGCGGCGCAGGCCGTCAAGGGCGCGGGCCGCGGCCTCTTCGGTCAGAGCCAGCCGGCGACTCAACGCACGGGCGGGTTCATTTTTCTGCTTCCAGATGTCGGATTCGCGGCGCAATGCGGCGATGTAGTTTTCACATGCGTGCGACAGCAGGGGGTCGAGGTCTGCCTCGGTCATGTTGGCCAGGGTCCAGATGATGCAGCCCGCAATGCGGGCGGTCGTGGCCACCAGCGTGGGATCGATGCGCTCGACTGTGTCGCCGCTCGTGTGGTAGAAAAGGTCAGGCCACTGGGTAAAGCTGACGCAGGGCACGCCGATGAGCGGGTCGCTTAAAATCTGATGGTCACTGCCGCCGCTGAAACGCCGGACGGCATAAAGGTGCGTGCCTACCCGGTCAGTGTCGGAAAAGACAGCGGGATAGTCGTCTGCTGCCGCCTCAACGGCCAGACTGGCCAGATCGCTGACAAGCGAGGCGGAAGCCTCGGGCGTGCGGAAAGCGATGACCGGGCCGGCAGTGCCGTCCTGGCGGGCGCCGACCATGTCGAGGTTGACGCCGGCAATCAGCTTTTTGCGGCCTTCGCCCAGGGTGTGCAGGTAGGCGTTGGTGCCGGCCATTTCGGGCACCAGCAGCAGCCGGATGGTGCGGCGCGGGCGCGGCAGACGCCCGGCGGCGATGAGGTCGCCCAAAGCGCGCATCAGTTCCATGGCGGCGCCGCAGCCCGATGCGTTGTCGTTGGCACACGCCTGAGGATGGCACAGGTGAGCGGTGAGCAAAATGCACTCGTCAGACTCGCCGGGAATGGTGCACAGCACGTTTTCAAGGGCGCCGGAATAAAATTCAGTCTCGATAAAGCCTTTTGCGACAGGCCTGGCCGGCTTGGACGGGTCCTTTTCGTGCTCAGCTGCCATATCGGCGCACAGCTTGCGCAGCTTGTCGCCCTGGCGCGGGGTCAGAACAAAGGCAAATCCGCCGACTTCGCGCTCGTTGACGTCGCTGAAGGGGAAGGAGTGGTACATGCGGCAGTCGTACAGTTCCTGCCGCGAGCGCACGCCTTCGTCGTGCTGAACACGGTCGGTGATGACGCCGGCGGCCTTTTTCTCTTCAAACATCCAGCGCAGACCGTCGCGGAACATGGCGTCAATCAGCACCAGCTTGCCTTCAAGGTCGACATCCTGGCAGCTTTCACGGGTTGCTCCAAAGGGCAGACAGACGATTTCGAGGCCCTTTTCACGAAAGTCGGCAGGCGCGCTGCGCTGCGCAATGCACATCGGGTCGGCGGCAAAGTCGCACAGCGGCTCGGTGTGCGGCACGCACAGCTCGAGCCGGGCTGCCTTGCAGCCCCATTCACGCATGATGAGCTCTTCCAGATAACGATGCTCGCCGTCGGCGGGATAGGACAAAATATGGCTGTCCAGTCCGGCCGCCTGCAAAGCGCGCTGGCAGTATTCAGCGGCGTCGCGAAACCCCGGAGAGGCCTGGATGCGGTGGTGCAGTGTAATGTGGCGGATATGGTCCATGGCACGCGCCGGGGACAGGGTCTGCTTGAGCAGGGCGTTGATTTCCTTCATGGCAAAACACTCCTTTCAGTGGGAAAAGCGTGCGCCTGACGGCCACGCAGATAACAAAAAAGCCCGGCGCCGCCGGACTTTTGAAAGCTTATGTGCGCCGGCAGGACATGAGCCCGGCCGAACGCCTGCAAAATCGACAAAACCGGCCCAAGGGCCGGCTTGACGAACCGCCGCCAAAGCCAGCGGACTCAGGCGGCGGCAGAAATCAATTAGTCAGAAGTGTACGGCATCAGGGCAACGTGACGGGCGCGCTTGATGGCCTCGGTCAGCTGGCGCTGATGCATGGCACAGGTGCCGGTCATTCTGCGGGGCAGAATCTTGGCACGGTCCGAAACATACTTGCGCAGACGCGCAGTGTCCTTATAATCAATGTGCTCCACCTTGTCGACGCAGAACTGGCACACCTTGCGGCGGCGGCGGTCACGGGCGGGGCGCTCAGAACGCTCGGGGCGCTGCTCGGAACGTTCGGGCTTCTGCTGCTGTTGCTGCTGCTGTTCCATGGTGACTTTCCTCCTTGTCAAAATAATACTGCTCGGCTGGACCTGCCAGTCAGCTTAAAAGGGCAGCTCGCCGTCGTCGTCGCTCAGATCGGCAAAATCGTCACTGGCGATGGGGGACAGGTCAAACCCGCCCGGCATGGGATTGTCATTGCGGGGCGGCGCGTCCTTTTTGGACTCGGCAAAATGCACTTCCTCGGCGACGACCTCATAGGTGCGGCGCTTCTGGCCCTGCTTGTCTTCCCAGTTGCGAACCTGCAGGCGGCCGCATACGGCGACCAGAAGGCCCTTGCGGAACCAGCGGGAGACAAACTCGGCCGTCGAGCTCCACGCGACGATATCGATAAAATCGGTCTGCGGCTGCTCGCCCTGACGGGTATAGCTGCGGTTGACAGCCAGCGTAAAGCTGGTGACGGCAGTGTTGCTCTGCGTTCTGCGCAGTTCGGGGTCGGCCGTCAGGCGACCCATCAAAATGACCTTGTTCAGCATGGCGGCACCGCCTTACTCCTGGGCGACGATGAGCGAACGCATGACGCCTTCGGTGATGTTGAACACACGGTCAAGCTCGGCGGGGAAGGACGGGGCGCTCGTGAACTCGATGAGGACGTAATAGCCCTCAGTCATGTCGTTGATGGCATAGGCCAGACGGCGCTTGCCCCATTCGGCAACATTGGCGATTTCGCCGTTCTGCTCGATCAGGGACTTGAACTTTTCAACGACCGACTGGATTCCCTCTTCCCCAAGGGTCAAATCGACAATGAAGAGAGTCTCGTACTTTCCGGTAATTTTGGGCATGTTTCTGCACCTCCTTTTGGACTGATGGCCGGCGCTGCAAAGCGCAGGCAAGGATAACATACAAATATTACACGCACCGGCGGAAAAAGTCAAGTAAAACTTGCGCAGGCCTTGGAATTGCAGGCAGAAATATTGACGCGCCGGGAGAAAAATGCTACACTGAAAGTGTATAAGCCGTGCGATAGGGGGATGGGTGTGAAAAAGCTGGCTTCGGGCCTTGTCAGGTTGATGGGAGGCTTTTTTCTTTTGTCTCTGGGCATTGTGCTCAACTGCCAGGCCGGGCTGGGCCTGGCCCCGTGGGATGTTCTCAGCCAGGGGCTGTCCCGCATTCTGCCCATGACCATGGGGCAGGCGAGCATGGTCAGTGGGCTGGTCATTCTGGTCTTTGACGTCCTGATGCGCGAGCGTATCGGCGTGGGCAGCATCCTCAATATGATTTTTATCGGCACGTTTATTGACCTGATCAATTTGGTCAATAATAGCCTGGGGCTCATTCCCGCAGCGGAAAACCTATGGGCGGGCATTTTGCTTTTGGTGCTTTCGTTCCCGGTGATGGCTGTGGGCATGTATTTATATATGTCGCCGCGGCTGGGGGCCGGCCCGCGCGACTCGATGATGGTCGCAATCAAGCGCCGCACATCGGTGCCGGTCGGCGTGTGCCGCATGATTATTGAAGCGGTTGTGCTCGTTGTCGGATGGCTGATGGGCGGCACTGTGGGCCTTGGCACCGTCATCTTGGTTTTGGGCAACGGCCCGGCCATGCAGTGCTGCTTTAAGCTGTTTCATTTCGACGTGGCGGCCCAGCCCAACGAGAGTGTGGCCGATACGCTGCGCACCGTTTGGAACGCGTGGCATGGCTCTGCCGCACAGGCGGAACGCTGAAAGTCAAAACGGGCAAAAAACCGTGTAAATTGCTTGACAACACAGGGCAGATAGTGTATCATTATAAAGCGGTTTTGCTCCAGACAGTGCTAGTGTGGCGCAGGGGTAGCGCAATTGATTCGTAATCAATAGGCCGTGGGTTCAAATCCCACCACTAGCTCCAGAACGGTGATTTTTGCCCTCTTGAAAAAGAGGGCAAAAATTTTATCTTCCGGTCCCGGTGTTTTGTGCGGGGCTGGTCTGCCCGCTTCGTTATGCGCAAAAATTCAGAAACCCTAAGACTCCTGAAAGGTTTTTGTAAGATTTGTGTGCTATGCTTCTGACAGATTCACACAGCGGGTGGAAAGGAGCAGGCCCACAGGGGCAGAAAATTTATGAAGCACTCACCAAAGGCGCGGCCGGCAGAACCGGGGCCGCGCGTTGTCAGGCTGAATCCTGACGCAGACATCGGACTGACGAACCAGCAGGCGGCGCAGCGCAGGGCCGAAGGCCTGAGCAACACGGCACCGGAGACGCTGAGCAAGTCCATCGGCGCAATTTTGCGCGACAACCTCGTCACATTCTTCAACTTTGTTTTTGTAGCGCTGGCGCTGTGCCTGGTAGCGGTCGGCGCTTACACAGATATCCTGTTTCTGGGCATCGTCATCGTCAACGTCCTGATTGGTGTCATACAGGAAATCCGCGTCAAGCGCACGCTTGAACGCATTACGCTGCTCGCTGCGCGGGACGTTGCCGTCATCCGCGGCGGACAGCGGCTTGAAGTGCCGCCTGAAGAGCTGGTGCTCGATGACATCATCGAGGCTGCAGCAGGCGATCAGCTTTGTGCCGACGCCGTGCTGCGCAGCGGCTTTTTGGAGGTCGATGAATCGCTGCTGACCGGCGAGAGCGACCCGGTGCCCAAGGGGCCGGGCGACATGCTGCTGTCGGGCAGCGTCGTCATGGCGGGAAGCGGACGCGCACAGCTTGAGCGCGTGGGCAGAGACTGCTACGCTTCGCAGATTACGGGCGCCGCCCGGAAGGGGCGCCGCCGCCGTTCGGGCATGATGCGCGCGCTGGACCGCTGGCTGCAGCTGACGTCGTTTGCCATCGTGCCGCTGGGCCTGATTCTGTTCTGGCGGGCGTGGAGCCAGCCGGAGACCGACCTGCGCTACGCCGTCAGCTCGACGGTGGCCGCCGTGGTCGGTATGATTCCTGAAGGGCTTTACCTTCTGGTCAGCGCGGCTCTTGCCGTCAGCGTGATTGCTCTTTCGCGGCGCGGGACGCTGGTGCATGAACTGAGCTGTATTGAGAACCTGGCAAGAGTCGACACGTTATGCCTGGACAAAACAGGTACAATCACAGAGGGATGCATGAGCGTGACGTCGTTCATTCCCGCTCTGGCTGATGAAGATGAGCTGAAGGGCCTTTTGTCGGCCTTTGTCCACGCCGCTGGCAGCGGCAACTCGACGTCGGCTGCCTTGCGGCAGCATTGCGGTGCGCCGCCGCAGGCGTGGGAGGTGCGGCGTGAAGTTCCCTTTTCCTCGGCGCGCAAATGGAGCGCCATTGAACGTGCTGACGGGATGCAGTACATCCTGGGTGCGCCGGAAGCGGTGCTGGGCAGCGGCCTGGGGCCGTGGCGTTCTGCGCTGCAAAAGGAGTGGGAGCAGGGCCGCCGTGTTCTGGCACTTGCCTGCGGCCGTGATATGATAAAAGACAGTACGCTGTGCCGGACTCCCGAGGCGCTGGGATTTGTTGTCCTGGCGGACCGTGTGCGTCCGGCGGCTCATGAGACGCTGCGGTATTTTTATGCGCAGGGTGTCGATATTAAGATTATTTCGGGCGACAGCCCGGAAGCCGCGGCCCGGCTGGCCGGTCAGGCTGGCGTTATCGGTGCCGAGCGGTGGCTGGACGTTTCGGGCCTGAGCGACGACGAGCTGCGCAGGCAGGCGGCGGATACGGTGGTGTTCGGCCGGGTCTCGCCCCAGCAGAAAAAAGAGATTATCCGCGCATTGCAGCAAAAGGGCCGCAGCGTGGCCATGCTGGGCGACGGCGTCAACGATGTACTCGCCCTGCGCGAGGCCGACTGCAGCGTTGCCATGGCCTCGGGCAGCGATGCTGCGCAGCAGATCTCACAGCTGGTGCTTTTGAATTCGGACTTTTCCGTCCTGCCGCTGATTGTGCGTGAAGGACGGCGGGTGATGGGCAATATCGGCCGCGCGGCCTCGCTGTTTCTTGTCAAGAACATTTACTCGTTCTGCATGGCAGCGGCGCTGTTGTTTCTGCCGTTGCAGTACCCGCTGCTGCCCATTCAGGTCAGCCTGTACAGCGGGCTGATGATAGGCCTGCCGTCTTTTCTGCTGACCTTCGAGCCGGCGGCGGATCGAGTGCGCGGCCATTTCCTGTACCGTGCGGTGCTCAATGCCCTGCCGGGCGGACTGAGCGTTGCCGCCGTGTTGCTGACCGCGGCCTGGTGGGGCGAGAGGATCGGTCTGCCGTCTGAGCAGATTGCGACGCTTGGTACCATGCTCATTGGCCTGGGCGGCGTCATGGTGTTGCTGTGGCTGTGCTGGCCGCTCAGCCGTCTGCGTGCGGCGCTGGTTGCCGCTATGGCGGTGCTGTATGCGCTGGCGGTCATCGTGCTGGGGCCGTGGATTCTGCATACCGTGCCGCTGGGACGCGAGGCGGTGCGCATGGCGTTGTGTCTGTTGGCGGCGCTGCCCGTGCTGTTTGGCGTCCTTGCCTGCGTGTGCGGCTTTATCAAACGTAAGTTGACCCAAAAGGAGGAATAAAACGTGCAGACAGGCAGCTGCATCGTCATTCCCGCATATCAGCCCAACAAGCTTTTGCCCGATTATGTACGCGCGCTGCGCAATGTCACCGACAGCCCTATCATTGTCGTTGATGATGGCAGTGACCCCGCGTGCCGCCCCTGGTTTGAGCAGTCAGAGGCGGTGCCCGGTGTCACTTTGCTGCGGCATGAGCAAAACAGAGGCAAGGGAGCGGCGCTCAAAACTGCCTTTATCTGGATTCGCCGCGAGTTGCCGCAGACCACATGCGTCGTCACGGCTGACTGCGACGGACAGCATTCGGTCGAGGATGTCATGCGGGTTATTGAGGCCTGCCATGCAAACCCCGGTGCGCTGGTGCTGGGCTGCCGAACCTTTGGACCGGAAACGCCCAAGCGCAGCCTGCGCGGAAACCGGTTTACTTCGCGCGTGATGAAGATTCTGTACAATATTGACCTTGAGGATACGCAGACCGGTCTGCGCGGTATTCCTGCCTGCATGCTGGGACCGCTCTGTACGCTGCGCGGCGAGCGGTATGAATATGAGCTCAACATGCTCATTCTGGCGCGGCGTGAGATTATTCCCATGGTGGTCGTGCCTATTCAGACCATTTATTTCAACAACAACGCAGGCAGTCACTACCGCACAGTGGCCGATTCGCTGCGTGTGGCAGGGCAGATGTTCCGCGGACTCGGTCAGTACGGACTGTCATCCACGCTGTCAGCGGTCATTGACGTGTTTTTGTACGCTGTGTTTGTCAAATGGATTATGAATGCCCTGCCGCAGTCGGCGCGCATTCTTTTGGGTGGTCTGGCTGCGCGGCTTATTTCGTCGGTTGTCAACTACACCATGAACCGCAGGCTGCCCTATGTGCAGACAAAAAGCGTGCGCCAGACGGCAGGCCGGTATTATGCACTGTGGTTTGTGCAGATGATTTGCTCAGTCTTCGGCGCGTGGCTGCTGGCCCTGCTCGGTCTGGGTGAGCTCTTGTCCAAGTGGATTGTCGACCTGCTGCTGGCCGTGGCCAGCTACCAGGTCCAGCTGCGCTGGGTCTTTGCAAAGCGAGGGGAACTGAATTGACAAAACCGGGCTGGGGCGGGCGCTTTTTGCGGTTTGGCATGCGCGTGTTTATGCACGGATGGAGGATCGAGGGATTGCCCGGTGACCCGGGGACGACGGTCTTTCTGGTGCACCACCAAAACATGTTCGGCCCGCTGCACGCGCTGCCGTTTCTGCCGAACAGCGCCCGGCTGTGGAGCATGGCGTCCTTTTTTGACATGCCCAGCTGCTGGCATCATTTTTACCACATCACGCTGCGTCAGCGTTTCAGGTGGCCATGGCCTCTGGCCGCAGTCGGCGCGGGAGCTGTGGCGCTGGTTCTGCCTGCTGCCCTGCACATGCTGCGTGCCATTCCGGTTCAACGCGGAACGGGCCGTATCGTTGAGACGCTCGATGCTTCGGCGCTGGCGCTGGCAGAGGGTGACAGCCTGCTTATTTGCCCTGACCTGGATTATGCCAACCACTCTCCCGCTATCGGAGAGCTTTATACGGGCTTTCTGCATCTGGAGAAAAAATATTATAAGGCGTGTGGGCGGCATCTCCCCTTTACCCCGGTTTATTGCAGCCGAAACCGCAGGACTGTCGTGGTGGGGCAGCCGCTGTACTTCCCGGACGGGGCGCCGTTTTCACACGAGCGCGACCGCATGGCGCAGCGCATCATAGACGAAATTAACGAGCTGGGCCGCCAGAGCGGCGATATCCCGGCATAAAAAATCCTCCGGCTTTTTTGCCGGAGGATTTTCTTTATGAAGCGGCGCCCTCTTCAAACTGAGCGTTATACAGCTCGGCATAAAAGCCGCCTTTTTTCAAAAGTTCGTCGTGCGTGCCCTGCTCAACGATGTCGCCGTCGCGCATGACGAGAATCAGGTCAGCGTCGCGAATGGTGGACAGCCGGTGGGCAATCACAAAGCTGGTGCGGCCGTGCATCAGGTTTTGCATGGCCATTTGAATGCGCTGCTCGGTGCGGGTGTCGACCGACGAAGTCGCTTCATCCAGAATCATGATGCGGTTGTCGGCCAGAATGGCGCGGGCAATGGTGAGAAGCTGCTTTTGTCCCTGCGAGATATTGGTGGCATCCTCATTGAGTTCCATCTGGTAGCCGCCAGGCAGGGTTTGAATGAAGTGGTGCGCATGGGCGGCTTTGGCGGCTTCGATGACCTCGTCATCCGTGGCGTCGAGCCGGCCGTAACGGATATTTTCCATGATAGTGCCCTTAAAGAGCCAGGTGTCCTGCAGCACCATGCCGAAAACCTGGCGCAGGCTGCCTCGGTTAAAGCTGCGCACGTCGTGTCCGTCGACCAAAATGGCGCCGCTGCTGACATCATAAAAACGCATGAGCAGCTTGACCATGGTTGTCTTGCCGGCTCCGGTCGGGCCGACGATGGCCACGGTCTGCCCGGGCTCGATGTCAGCGGAAAAGTCGCGGATAATGGTTTTATCCTCGGTGTAGCCGAAGCGGACGTGGCGAAACTCGACATGGCCCTTGATGGTTTCGGGCGGCACCGGATCCTGTCCACCGGCGTCTTCCTCGTCCTCAGCCAGGAACTCAAAAACACGTTCGGCCGCAGCTGCCATGGACTGCAGCATGTTGGTGATTTGCGCCACCTGCTGCACCGGCTGGGTAAAACTGCGCACATACTGAATAAAGGCCTGGATATCGCCCACTGTGATGGAGCCGCGGACAGCGAGCAGGCTTCCGACAACGGCGACAGCAACGTATCCGAGGTTGCCGACAAAAACCATGACAGGATGCATCAGTCCGGACAGAAACTGCGACTTCCACGCCGACTCGTAAAGCCGGGTGTTGGTCCAGTCAAAGTCGCGCAGCGCCGCCTCTTCGCGGTTAAAGGCCTTGATGACGTTGTGGCCGCTGTAGATTTCTTCAATCTGCCCGTTGAGCTGGCCGAGAAAGTTTTGCTGCGAGATGAAAAAACGCTGAGAACGTTTGACGACCAGGGCAATGAGCCCGGCGGAGATGGGGAGAATTAAAAGGGCAATGAGCGTCATCAGCGGACTGATGGTCAGCATCATGATGAGCACGCCGATCAGCGTCGTCGCCGAGGTGATGAGCTGGGTCACGCTTTGGTTCAGGCTCTGGCCCAGGGTGTCGACATCGTTTGTAATGCGCGACAGCACATCGCCGATTGTCCGGGATTCAAAGTACTTCATGGGCATGCGGCTGATTTTTTCCGAAATGGCGCGGCGCAGACCATAGCAGGTCTTTTGCGTGATGCCGTTCATCAGCCAGCCCTGCAAAAAAGACAGACCCGCGCTCAGCCCGTACAGCCCGAGCAGCAGAAGCAGCGTCGAGCCGATACGGGCAAAGTCGATGCCGCCGGTACCGGCGACTTTCGCGAGTAAACCGTTGAAAATTTCAGTGGTGGCACGGCCCAGGACTTTAGGGCCGATGATGCTGAAAGCCGTGCTGCCTGCAGCCAGCAGAACAACGAGCACCAGAACAGGCTTAAAGCTGCTCATGTGGCGCAAAAGGCGCCGAATGGTCCCTTTAAAGTCCTTGGCCTTTTCACCCGGCATCATGCCGCGCGGGCCGCCCGGTCCGCGGCGCGGGGGACGGTGGGCATGGGGATTTTCCTGCGGACGGTTCATGACTGCATCCCTCCCAGCTCAGATTCCGACAGCTGTGATTTTGCGATTTCCTGGTACTCAGCACAGGTGCGCAGCAGCTCTTCGTGGGTTCCCATGCCGGCCACACGGCCTTCATCGAGCACGAGAATCTGGTGTGCGTGCATGATGGTGCTGACGCGCTGTGCCACGATGATGACAGCCGCATCTTTCGTGTGCGCTTCAAGCGCATGCCGCAGAGCGGCGTCGGTTTTGTAGTCCAGGGCGGAAAAGCTGTCGTCAAACAGGTAGACCAGGGGGTCTTTGGCAATGGCGCGGGCAATGGAAAGACGCTGCTTCTGTCCGCCTGAGACGTTGCTGCCACCCTGCGCGATGGGGCTGTGATACTTGTCCGGCTTTTGATCGATAAACTCGGTTGCCTGGGCAATGGCAGCGGCCTGCTTCATCTGCTCATCGGTGATCTGGTCGCCGCCGAACTTGAGGTTGCTTTCAATATCACCGGAAAACAAAACACCTTTTTGCGGGACATACCCCAAAAGCGAACGCAGCTTGTGCTGTGTCAGCTCACGGATGTCGATGCCATCCAGGGTGATGCGGCCGGACGTCACATCAAAAAAGCGGGGGATGAGATTCAAAAGGGTCGACTTACCGCTTCCCGTCGAACCGATGATGGCTGTTGTTTCGCCCGGCCGGGCGGTGAAGGAGATGTGCTCCAGCACATCGGCCTCGGAGTCAGGGTAACGGAAGGAAACGTCTTCAAAGCGCACAATGCCGCGCAGCGGCTTTTCGCCGTCGCGGGGATGCTCGGGGTCGCGGATGGTATTTTCCATATCGATGACCTCGTTGATGCGCCCGGCGGCCACGCCGGCGCGGGGCAGCATGACTGAAATCACGGAAATCATGAGGAAGGACATGACGATCTGCATGGTATAGGTGATAAAAGCAATCATATCGCCCACCTGCATGGCGCCCATGTCAATGCGCTGCGCACCGACCCATACAATGAGTACGCTGACGCCGTTCATCAACAGATTCATGGCCGGGAGCATCAGCGTCATGACGCGGCCCGTGAAGAGCTGGGTGCGCATCAGGTCGCGGTTGGCGCCGTCAAAGCGCTGCTCTTCATGTCTTTCGCGGCTGAAGGCGCGAATGACGGGCAGACCGGTCAGAATTTCGCGCGAGATGAGGTTGACGCGGTCGATCAGGGCCTGCACCTTTTTGAACTTGGGCATGGCAACGCTGATGAGTACCGCGACCAGCGCCATAACGCAGGCAACGCCGACGCCGATAATCCACGTCATGCCGGTGCGGGTCTCCATGACCTTGAAAACGCCGCCGATGCCCAGAATGGGGGCATACAGAACTATGCGCAGGCTCATGACAATGACCGTCTGCACCTGCTGGATGTCATTGGTGCTGCGCGTGATGAGCGAAGCAGTTGAAAAACGGTCGATTTCAGCGCTTGAGAAGGAGACAACCTTGGAAAAGACCTTGTCGCGCAGCGTCAGACCGATGCGCGCGCCAATGCGCGAGGCCAGAAAGCTGACGCCGATGGCAGTGGCCACCATGAGCAGGGTAATGCCCAGCATCTGTCCGCCGGTGCGCAGCAGATAGGATGTCTGCACCTGAGAAAGGTCCATACCAAGCGCCTCGTATTCGCTGCGCACAAACAAAAGCGCACGCTGCGAAACAAGGGCGTCAGCACTGTCGCCCAGCGCGGCCAGGGCCTCGGCGGCCAGCGCCCGAAGCTGCTCGCGGTCCACGCTGCCCGACTGTACAGCCGCAGAGAAGTCCGCCTGCGCCTGGGTGTCTTCAGAAATGCCGGACAGCACGGCCATGGGGGCCTCAAAGGCGGCGTTGAGGGCTTCGACAGCCTCGGCGTCAGCATCGAGCTGCAGCACGCCGTCGCCGTCAGGAACATAAGATGCGTCGGCCAGTGCAATCTGTTCGTCGGTCAGAAAAAGCTCGAGCGCATCCAGCGTGCTCTGGCGGATGCGCAGGGGAACGGCATTTTCAATGCCGCCCTGCTGAATGCCGATATCGACGATGTCCGATGTGTACTGCGGCAGCGACAGGTCACACCACGCCTGCAGCACAAGCAGAATAAAAATAGCGGCAACCGCCCAAACGGACTGCCGCAAATACCTGAATAGCCTGAGCATGTCTCAGCCTCCCCAAAGATTAAGAGCATTGGAATATCATACAAGAAAGGGGAATATTCGTCAATGTCTAAACTGTAACGACGCTTTGAATAAACTGTAAAAGGATGCGGGACAAAAGGGCTGCACGGCCGTACGGCCGTGCAGTCCGGGGTCTGGCTCAGTGCTCTTTGCCGGCTGCAGTGCGCACGTCGGTCTGATGGGTGACAATGGCCTCAAGCGCAGCCGCGATGCCTCTGGCAATGTCCTGTTCAGACAGGCAGGGAGCGTGCGAGGCGTGCCGAGCCACCTGCCGGGGCACATAGGGCACATGCATGAAGCCGCCGCGCACGCCGGGCATTTCGCGCTCAATGTGGTACAAAACGCCGTACATCAGATGATTGCACACAAAAGTGCCTGCCGTGTTGGAAAGGCTGGCCGGAATGCCGGCGCTGCGAATGGCCTCGACCATGGCCTTGACGGGAAGACTGGAAAAATAAGCCGGCGCACCGTCCGGATAAATGGGCTCGTCAATAGGCTGATTGCCCTCGTTGTCGGCAATGCGGGCGTCGTTTATGTTGATGGCGACCCGCTCAGGGGTCATGTCATAGCGCCCGCCAGCCTGACCAATGCACAAAATGGCGTCAGGATGCACCTCACGCGCTTTTTGCAGCATCACATCAATACTCTTGCAAAAGACCGTCGGCACTTCGAGCTTGATAATCTGAGCGCCCGCGACGGTGTCGGGCACCAGTCGGACAGCTTCCTGGGCAGGATTGATGCTTTCACCCCCAAAGGGGTCAAAGGCAGTGAGCAGAATTTTCATGAATTGGTCTCCTCTCTGTATTTAAAATGCAAGAAAATACATCAGGGCGATATGCACACACAAAAGAACAGCCGCGACCGGCGCCTGTGCGCGCAGAATGCCGTACTTGCTGCGCATTTCAAGCAGCGCAGCGGGCATGATGTTGAAGTTGGCGGCCATGGGCGTCACCAGAGTGCCGCAGTAGCCAGCGGTCAGGCCGAGTGCGCCGACGACCACGGGGTCGGCTCCCTGCGCAATGAGAAAGGGCACGCCGACGCCGGCCGTGATAACCGAAAAAGCGGCAAAGCCGTTGCCCATGACGACAGTAAACAGGGCCATGCCGATACAGTAGACCGCCACAGCGGCCAGGCGGCTGCCCGCGGGGATGATGCCGGAAACGGCCGATGAGATGACATCGCCGACGCCGGCGGCTGTGAACAATGCGCCGAGAGCTGCCAGAACCTGCGGCAGGATGCCGACAGGGCCGATGCTGTCGATCAGGCGCACGCCGTCGCGCACGGCCGCGCGGGGAACATCGCGCGCGGGCACATGGAAGAGCAGCAGCGCCGCGATGACTGCCGCGAGAGCGGAAATGCCGATGGCGTTGCTGGCGCCAAAGGGCAGAAAGGTGGCGGCCAGTACAGCAGTGACGGCCAGCACGACGGCGGGCAGAAAGACACGGCCGCCGAAGCGGTCGGCATTTTTGCGTGTCTCTTCATCTGTTGGGGCGTCAGACACACCAGATCGAACCCGGCCAAGGGCAGTCAAAACGGCGAGCACAACGATGCACAGGCCGGTCACCCAGTCAGGCAGCCACGGCCCAATGATAAAGGTAAAGGCCAGTATGAGCCAGAAAAGCATGGTGCCCGGACCTGCGGCGCGCCGGGCGTGCAGTCCGACTAAGAGAAACAGAAGTCCGACCAGTCCGTAAAAGACCTCGGCGAGGATTTCGGCTGCCGTCATTTCCGGCCCCCCGTACACAGACGGCCCAGCCGCCGGTCAAAGAGCAGGTTGGACGCGCTGCCGAGCAGTACGGCAGCGACGGCGACTGGTACGCTGGCAGCGGCAATGTGCAGCGGGTCGGCGGCGTAACCCAGTTCGCTGAGCGTCGTGGCAATCAGCATGGTGCCGGAAGCGCCGATAAAGCAGTTTTGGGCGAAAAAGTTGCCGTAGTTGTCAGCAGCGGCGCAGTGCGCCTTGATTTCATCCTCAGCGCGCTCCGGTACGCGGCCAAAGAGCGCTTTGGCCGCGCCGAGGGCCATGGGTGCGACGAGAGGCCGGACGAACTGCGGATGTCCGCTGACGCGCAGCGAAGCGGCTGACGCCAGGGAGCGCGCCAGCAGGTAAAACGACAAAACGCGGCCGGTGGTAGCGCTTTTAAGACGGCTGATAAAGTCGGTCGCCTTGTCGCGCAGGCCATAGCGCTCGCACAGTCCAACGGCTGGCAGAGTCAGGATGAACAGCGTCGCCAGACGCTGTGACAAAAAGGCCGAACCCAGTGTGGATAAAATGTCCATCAGCCCCATGCGGGCGGCAAGACCCGTGGCAATGCCGGCCACGACGACGGTGGCCAGGGTATCTTTTTTTAAGGCAAAGCCCACAATGATGATGAGCACGCCGATCAGCTTGATCGCTTGCATAGCAACGCTCCTTGCACAGAAAATAAGGGATACAGCTAGTCTGTGCCAAAATGCGCGGCGTATGCCTTGAAAAAGCCTGCTTTCAGTATGCCTGTCATAAAAAGAATTGTCAAGAAAAGAATTGTCAAGCACCGCGCCGCGTGGTATGATAGGGACATCAGAAAGATAGGAGGATGTCCCATGCTTTTGCGTGAAATCATCAATATTTATGAGCTTTTGGACCGCGCCGACGCCAGCGGGCAGATGGTGGCCGATTACTTGCGCTCCATTCGCGCTGACTGCCGTGTTACAGTCAATCGCCTGCAGGGCCCCAAGGGCGGAACCGATATGGTTAAGGTGACTATTCCCGGCAAAAACGGCAAGTCTTCGGGCGGCAGTGCCCCGACCATCGGTCTGCTCGGGCGTCTGGGCGGTCTGGGCGCGCGCCCGGAGCGGCTCGGCTTTGTGTCGGACGGCGACGGCGCTCTGGTTGCGCTGGCCTGTGCCGCCAAACTGCTCGATATGCAGGAAAAGGGCGACGTTCTGGAAGGCGACGTTTTTATCTCGACCCACGTCTGCCCCGACGCGCCGACCCAGCCCCACGATCCGGTCCCCTTTATGGGCTCGCCTGTTGAGATGTTCCAGGTTAATCAGGAAGAGGTCAGCGCCGACCTTGACGGTATTCTGGTCGTCGACACGACCAAGGGCAACCGCATCATCAATGCGCGCGGCTTTGCCATTTCACCGACTGTCAAGCAGGGGTACATCCTCAAGGTCAGCGATGACCTGCTCGACCTGATGCAGATTACCACCGGCCGCCTGCCGCTGGTCTTTGCCCTTTCGCAGCAGGATATCACACCCTATGGCAACGGACTTTATCACTTGAACAGCATTTTGCAGCCTGCAACGGCGACCAGCGCTCCGGTCGTCGGCGTCGCCATCACAACCGAGACGGCGGTGCCGGGCTGCGCCACCGGCGCCTGCCATTTTGACGACTGTGAGTCAGCGGCCCGCTTTATGGTTGAAGTGGCCAAGGCCTTTACCCGCGGCCAGTGCGCCTTGTACGATAAAGAGGAGTTTGCGCTCATTCAAAAGCTGTATGGCGGCATGGAGCACTTCCAGACCAAGGGCCGCAGTTGATTATCCCTTGACAAACCGCCGGATTGTGCGTATAATACCTTTAATTAAAAGCGATGACGGGCAGGAGTAAGCCGGTTTTGATGCGCAGAGAGAGTGCGGCTGGTGTAAGCACTCGTGAGAGCCGAGCCCAAGGTCGTCCCCGAGCTGCAGGCTGAACCAGAGTAGGCTGTGCCGTTTTCCGCGTTAAGGAGCAGGGCGTGTCTGCGCCCGGAGTGCGCGCCGTCGGCGCGAAGTTGGGTGGTACCGCGGAGCATGTTCAAGGCTTCGTCCCAGATGTGGGACGAAGCCTTTTTGTTTTTTCGGCGGCCGCTGACACAGAATAAAAAACTTGAAGATACAGGAGGAAGCATCATGAGCCAGCGACGTGAACTGCCCAAGACCTATGACCCGCATGAGTGCGAAGACAGGCTTTACCAGTACTGGGAAGAGAGCGGCTTTTTCAACGCTGAGGTCAACCCTGACAAAAAGCCCTTTACCATTGTTATCCCGCCCCCCAACGTCACGGGGCAGCTGCATATGGGCCATGCCTTTGACGAGACACTGCAGGATACCCTCATTCGCTTCAAGCGCATGCAGGGGTACGAAGCGCTGTGGCTGCCCGGCACAGACCACGCCGGCATCGCCACGCAGATCAAGGTCGAAGAGGCGCTGCGCAAAGAAGAGGGCCTGACACGCTACGACCTGGGGCGCGAGGAGTTTGTCCGCCGCGTCTGGGACTGGAAGGACAAATACGGCTCGCGTATTCTGAGCCAGCTGCACAAGATGGGGTCATCGTGTGACTGGCGGCGCCTGCGTTTTACCATGGACGAGGGACTTTCAAATGCCGTCAAGGAGGTCTTTGTCGACCTGTATAACAAAGGCCTGATTTATAAGGGAAGCCGAATCATCAACTGGTGCCCCCACTGCCGCACCGCGCTGTCTGACGCAGAGGTCGAGTACGTCGAAAAGCCGGGCCATTTGTGGCATGTGCGCTACCCCATCGAGGGCACAGACGAATATCTGGTCATCGCCACGACCCGCCCCGAAACCATGATGGGCGACACCGGCATCGCCGTCAACCCCAAAGATGAGCGCTATCAGCACCTGATTGGCAAGCGGGCCATTCTGCCCATTATGAACCGCGCAATCCCCATTTTTGCCGATGAGTATGTTGAGATGGACTTCGGCACCGGTTGCGTCAAGGTGACGCCGTGCCACGACCCCAACGATTTTGAAATGGGCCAGCGCCACAATCTTGAGTTCATTCTGGTGCTCGACGAGGACGGCAAAGTCAACGAAAACGGCGGGCCGTATCAGGGCATGGATCGTCTGGAGTGCCGCAAGGCGATTGTCCGCGACCTGGAAGCGCAGGGATACCTGGTCAAGACCGAGGACTACACCCACAATGTCGGCACCTGCTACCGCTGCCATACGGACGTCGAGCCCATGACATCGGCGCAGTGGTTCGTCAAAATGGCGCCGCTTGCCAAAGAGGCTATCCGCGTCGTCGAGGACGGAGAGGTTCGTTTTGTCCCTGAGCGATTCACCAAAACTTACACCAACTGGATGGAAAATGTCCACGACTGGTGCATTTCGCGCCAGCTGTGGTGGGGACATCAGATTCCCGCTTACTACTGTGACGACTGCGGGCACATGGAGGTCAGCAAAACGCCGGTGACCCGGTGTCCCAAGTGCGGCAGCTCCAACATCCGCCAGGATGAGGACGTGCTGGACACCTGGTTCAGCTCGGCGCTGTGGCCGTTTTCTACTCTCGGCTGGCCGGAAAAGACACCGGAACTCGAGTATTTCTACCCGACCGACGTGCTCGTCACGGGCTATGACATCATCTTTTTCTGGGTGGCGCGCATGATTTTCTCGGCCATGGAGCACATGCACGAGCGTCCCTTCAAGACAGTCTATATCCACGGCCTCGTGCGTGACGGCCAGGGCCGCAAAATGTCAAAAAGTCTGGGCAACGGCATCGACCCGCTCGAGATCATCGACCAATACGGCGCCGATGCGCTGCGCTTCACATTGGTCACCGGTAACAGCCCGGGCAACGACATCCGCTTTTCGGTTGAAAAGGTTGAGAGCAACCGCAACTTCTGCAACAAGATCTGGAATGCATCACGCTTTGTGCTCATGAATCTGACGGTGCCCGACTTCACCCTGCCTGAGACGCTGAGCCTGGAGGATAAATGGATTCTGCACCGCTATAACGAGCTGGTGCGTGAGGTGACCGACAACCTTGACAGGTTTGAGCTGGGTGTTGCGGCCGACAAGCTGTATTCCTTTATCTGGGACAGCTTCTGCGACTGGTATATCGAGCTGTGCAAGCCCCGTCTGGGCGCAGATGCCGACCCCGCGGCGTCCGAGCAGGCACAGCGCGTGCTTGGCCATGTGCTGACCGGCGTCATGCAGCTTTTGCACCCCTTTATGCCTTATATCACCGAGCAGGTGTGGCAGGGACTCAAGGGCGCGGACAGCTCGATCATGGTGTCGCAGTGGCCGCAGTATGACGAAAAACTGTGCTTTGCCAGCGAGTGCGGCGATATGGAGGGCATTATGGACGTCATCCGTGCCATCCGCGCGCGCCGCGCCGAGATGAATGTGCCGCCCACGCGCCGCGCCGAGCTGATTGTCGTCACGGCCCGCGGCGAGCTGTATCGCGAGGCAGAGCCGGTTTTGAAAAAACTGGCCTATGGTTCGCATGTCACGGTGCTGGCCGAAGCACCGGAAGATACGGCGGGCATGGTGTCGGTTGTCGCCGGCACGGCCCGGGTCTATATGCCCATGAGCGATTTGGTCGACATGGAAAAAGAACGCCAGCGCCTGCAAAAAGAGCTGGACAATGTCCTGGGGCAGATTACCCGCATCGACCAGAAATTGCAAAACGAGAAATTTGTGCAGAAAGCGCCCGCTCAGGTCGTCGAGGGTGAAAAAGAGCGCCGCCGCAAGCTGCAGGAGCTGCAGGCCCGGCTGGAAGAGAGCCTGCGCCAGCTGTAAAGGAGAAGCCATGGAATATCAGGAGGCCCTTTCGATTATCCACACTGCGACCCGGCTGGGTTCGCAGCTGGGGCTGGAGCGCATACGGCGTCTGTGCGACCTGCTGGGCCGGCCGCAGGACAGCCTGCACTTTGTCCACGTCGCCGGCACCAACGGCAAAGGCAGCACCGTGGCGATGACAGCCAATATCCTGCAAAGGGCGGGATATAAAACCGGCATGTTCATCTCGCCCTTTGTGCTCGATTTTCGCGAGCGGATGCAGATCAATGGTGAAATGATTCCGCCGCAGGAGCTGGCAGACACGCTGGAATGTATGCTGCCCCTGATAGCGCAGATGAAACAGGAAGGCGCCGAACCGACTGAGTTCGAGATCGTAACAGCGCTGGCGCTGCGCTGGTTTGCTGACCGCGGGTGTGACATCGTTGTTTTTGAAGTCGGTCTGGGTGGCCGGTTTGACAGTACCAACGTCATCGACGCGCCGGACTGTGCGGCTATTTTGTCCATTTCACTGGACCACACCCACATTCTCGGCAATACGACGGCCGAGATTGCCTTTGAAAAATGCGGAATCCTCAAAGAGGGGAGCCGTGCCGCCGTTTATCCGCTGCTCGACGACGAGGCTCTCGCCGTTGTGAAGCGTATCTGCGCGGAAAAGGGAATCAGCCCCAATATTCCGGATTTGTCACAGCTGACCGTGCTGCAAAGCGGCTTTGACGGCTCGCACATCCGCTACAGGGGAGAGGAATACCACATCTCCATGCGCGGCGAGTACCAGATTTATAACGCCCTGACGGTGCTCTCCATCTGCGAGGAGCTGCGTACCAGGGGCTGGCGTATTCCGCAGGACGCAGTGCAGTGGGGGCTGGCAAATACCCATTTTGGCGGCCGGCTCGAGGTGGTGCGGCGCTCGCCGCTGTGCATGATCGATGGGGCGCATAATCCTGACGCTGTCGCCCAGCTGTGCCGCGCAATGGACGAGTTTTTTGCGGGGCGGCGGGTCGTGACTGTCATGGGCATGGTGAGCGACAAAGACTACAGGCACTGTATCGGCGAGGTGGCTTCGCGCAGCAACGTGTTTATCGCCGCGCAGCCTGACTCGCCCCGCGCCCTCAGCGCCGCAGAGGCTGCTGCTGCCGCATCGCAGATGTGTTCTGATGTGCGGGTGCAGCCCGACCCCATGCAGGCCGCGCGCGACGCTGTCGCGGCAGCCGGAGCGGACGATGTTGTCATCGCCTGCGGCTCTCTTTATATGATTGGCGACTGCAAGCGTGCATTTCAGGAAACTGCCGACGCCGTTCGCTGAAAACCGACAGCCGTTTTTTTGTAAAATACTGGTGTGTCCTGCGGGACGCACCGGTATTTTTTATGCACAAAAAAGGACAGGCCCAGCCGGGCCAGGCGATCAGAGGTGAGATAAATGGAGATTGTGCAGAAACACGAGGGCAATGCCCTGTGCATCGCCCTGTCGGGCGAGCTGGGACACCACGAGGCGCTGACCGCCATGCGCGTTATCGGCGAGAGTATCGGCGAGGGGGTGCCGCGGTCTGTGGTGCTTGACCTGAGCGATGTGGGGTTTATGGACAGCTCGGGCATCGCCGTTGTGCTGCGCACCTTTCAGGCCTGCCAGGCGGCAGGTGGGCACTTTTGCGTGCGCGGAGCGCGCAAGCAGGCCAGGCGGGTTCTTGACGCCGCCGGACTGGACAAGCTCATATCCTTTATTTAAACAGGGAGAGATACATAATGAAAAAGGTCATGAACAGCTTTACCTTGCGGTTTCCCAGCCGGTCCAACAATGAATCGTTTGCGCGCGCGTCAGCAGCTGCCTTTATCGCGCAGCTCGACCCCACGCTCGACGAGCTCAACGACATTAAAACGGCGGTGTCTGAAGCGGTGACCAACTGTATTGTGCACGGCTACCGCGACAGCGTCGGCACGGTCACCATGACCGTACGGCTGCTCGAGCCGGCGACTGTCGAGATTATGGTGCGCGATCAGGGCTGCGGCATCGAAGACATCGCCCGCGCCCGCACGCCGCTCTACACGACGGGCGGCGCTGAGCGCAGCGGAATGGGCTTCACCATTATGGAGAGCTTTATGGACAAGCTGAGTGTGCGCTCTGCACCCGGCAAGGGGACGACGGTGCGTATGCAGAAAGCGCTGTCACAGCGCCTGTCGGGGAGCGCGAAGTGACGGCTGCAAACGCGCCGGCTGCGTGCGAAAACCCTCTGTACGACGGCAGCGACGAGCAGCTCAGCCGTCTGGTCGAGCAGAATGCCACCCTGATTTGGAGCGTGGCGCGGCGCTTTATGGGCCGTGGCGTCGAGCTCGAGGACCTGTTTCAGCTGGGCAGCATCGGCTTTATCAAGGCGGTGCGGGGGTACGACCCTGCTTACGGCACCCAGCTTTCGACTTATGCCGTGCCCAAGATTGCCGGCGAAATCAAGCGCTTTCTGCGCGACGACGGCATGATTAAGGTCAGCCGCAGCATTAAGGAAAACGCTGTGCGCGTCGGGGCGGCCCGTGTGCGGTTGGAAAGCGAAAAGGGGGGCGAGGTCCGTTTGAGCGACCTGTGCGAGGCCACAGGCCTTTCGCCCGACGAGGTCGCCATGTGTGAAAGCGCGGGAGCAGGTGCCTTTTCGCTGGACGCCGAACTGGGCGAGGACGGCTTCACGCTCAAGGATGTTCTGGGCGAGAGCACTGAGGATGCGCTCGTCGAAAACATTGCACTGCGCCAGGCGCTCGAGAACCTACCTGAGCTCGAGCGATCTGTGCTGGCGTTGCGGTTTTTCCGCGACCTGACGCAACAGAAAGCGGCAGACATCCTCGGCGTGTCCCAGGTGCAGGTGTCGCGCGTTGAACGGCGGGCCCTTGTCATGCTGCGTGAGATATTGACAGAATGAACGCCTGTCCGGCTTTTTCCGGACAGGCATTTCGTTTACAGAAATTTTTCAGAATCTTCACGCATCACTGCTGGAACACGGACATATACTGAGATATAATGTGTGTGTAAGCGAGGAGAGAAAGGAGGTACCTATGTTAAGCAAACTGAAAACTGCGCCCCTGTATGGCAGCAACGACGTCGACGAGCTGATTTTCAGAGATGAAGACGCTTATGTGAGTGAGAAGTAAGCCAGAGGGACAATACCGCGCAAGCGGTTTTTTTATTGTCAGGCTGGGCTGATATAGAGGAAGAAACGCG
>DVMR01000033.1 GCA_018714845.1 Candidatus Ventrousia excrementavium | reverse complement strand
ACCGAACAGTGAGCTGCAAAAAGCCCGCACTGACCATGCAGTGCGGGCTTTTCCGTTGTATTTCACACCAGGTCCCTGACCTCGATCACGTCTCCGCCGCGCATGTAAACCCGCGGCACGCGCCGGGCAATTCCGCTCAACAGGCCGTTGCGGTTCATGTTGCACATGGCCGCCACCTGCGGGAAGGTCATGGCGTCAGGATGTCCGCCGAACACAAACACCTCGTCGCCTTCGCGCACGCCGGCAATGCCGGTGACGTCGACCATGCACATGTCCATGCACAAAAGTCCGGTGTAAGGCGCTTTCTGCCCCCGGATGACGACATGCCCGACCCCGTGGCTGAGCTGCCGCGGCACCCCGTCAGAGTAGCCGAAGGGCAGCGTCGCGATGAGCCGGTCGTGATCGGCGGCATCCAGAAGGTCGTACCCGACCCCTTCGCCGGCCGGCACAGAGCGCACGCAGGCCACCTGTGAGCGCAGCGTCAGCACCGGGCGCAGCCCCGGAAGCTCGCCATAGCCGTAAAAGGCGCCGCCCGGCCGCACCATATCGAGGTGCATATGCTGATACCGCGCCGTCCCCAGGCCATCGCAGATGTGCCGCAGCCCCACACGCAGTCCGCGGCGCGCCAGCTCGTCTGTAAAGGCCGTAAAGGCCGCAAACTGCCGCTCGTCGCTTTCGCGGTCGCGCAGCGCCAGGTGGGAGTACACTCCCTCGACGGTCAGCGACGGCAGGGAATAGATTTTCTGCACCTCTTCGAGCGCCTGCTCGTCAGGCGCAAAGCCCAGCCGGTGCATTCCGGTGTCCAGCTTGAGATGAACGCGCGCGTTTTTGCCCAGAGCCGACAAAATCTCGGCCTGGTGCAGTGAAAAAATCGTCTGCGCTGCGCCGCATTCAACGGCAGCCGGCAAAAGCGCGTCAGGCGTATACCCCAGTATGAGTACATCGGCCTGTGGACAGCGGCGGCGCACCTCGACGGCCTCGCTCAGCGCGGCGACGGCAAAGCGCTGCACCCCCATCTGCGACAGGCTGTACACGAGCGCGGGCGCGCCGTGACCGTAGGCGTCAGCCTTGACGACCGCCATGACCTCGGCCCGTGTCGACGCCCAGACGGCGTCTGCATTGCCCTGCAATGCGTCCAAATCAATATAAGCCTGTGTTGTCCGCAGCATATTCATGACAGAAAACCCCTCTTCGTCTTTACTTGTATTGTAGTCCATTCTGCATCCGCACCGCAAGAGGGGACGTGCAAAAATCTTTGCCGGCCCTTGCAGGCCGCGGGCAGTTGTGGTATGCTATATTTATCATATTATTGGATTTTGGAGGCCATACCCATGAATAAGGTTCTGATTGAGGTTTCTGCACGCCATATCCACCTGACCCGCGAGCATGTCGACATTCTGTTCGGCAAAGGCCACCAGCTGACTGTCAAGAAAGAGCTGTCGCAGCCCGGCCAGTTCGCCTGTGAGGAAAAGGTCCGTGTCGAGGGCAAAAAGAGCTTTTTCCCCGGTGTCAGCGTGCTCGGCCCTGAGCGCTCGGCCACACAGCTCGAGGTCTCGCTGACCGATGCCCGTTCCATTGGTGTGACGGCTCCCGTACGCGAGAGCGGCGACGTCGCCGGCAGCGGCGGCTGCAAGCTGGTCGGTCCCTGCGGCGAAGTAGAAATCGCCGAAGGCGTCATTGCCGCCAAGCGTCACATTCACGTCAGCGCTGCCGACGCGCAGGCATGGGGACTGAAAGACAAGCAGGTTGTGTCGGTCAAAGTCGACACCGACGGCCGCTCGCTCATTTTCGGCGACGTGTTCGTCCGCGTGTCTGACAAGTTTATCACTGCCATGCATATCGACACCGACGAGGCCAACGCCGCGGGCATTTCCGGCGAGGTCTACGGCGAGATTATCGTCTGATTGTTCCTGGTCCGTACATCTCTTTGCCCGCCGCGCGGCGGGCAGAAATGAGAGGGTCCGGCTTCACCCGGGCTCCTGAAAGCTTTGGCCACGGATAAACATATCCGTGGCCTTTGTCGGAGGAATCAATTTATGCCCAAACAGCTCAAGGCTGACCTGGTTTTGCTTTTTGTCACATTGTCCTGGGGCGTGTCCTACCTGCTCGTCGACATCTGCCTGACTGAGCTGGGGCCCCTGACCCTCAACGCGCTGCGCTTTCTGCTGGCATCCCTGGGCGCAGGGCTTGCCGCGTTGCCCAAAATGCGCGGCATGACGCGCGAAACGCGCCGCTATTCGCTGGGGCTTGGCGTCATTTTAGGTATTGTCTATATGTGCTCGACTGTCGGACTGATGTACACCAGCATGTCAAACGCCGCCTTTCTGTGCGCGCTGGCCGTTGTGCTGACCCCAATTGCCAACTTCATTGTCTACCGGCAAAAGCCCAGCCGGCGCCTGCTGCTGGTGCTTCTGCTGGCGCTGGCCGGCGTAGCGCTCATGACGCTGACCGAATCGCTGACGCCCCGCCTGGGCGATATTCTGTGCATTCTGTGCGCCGCATTTTACGCCTTTGACCTGCTTCTGGCCGAGCACGCCGTCAAGCGCCCCCGTGTCGACGCCTTTCAGATGGGCGTTCTGCACCTGGGCTTTGCAGGGCTTTTGAATCTGCTGCTCGCCTTTTTTCTTGAAAAACCAGCGCTGCCGCACAGCGGCCGTGTGTGGGGGGCCGTACTCTTTCTGGCCGCTTTCTGCACCGGACTGGCCTTTATCGCGCAGACCATGGCCCAGCAGTACACCACGTCGACCCATGTGGGCGTCATTTTTGCGCTGGAGCCGGTCTTTGCCAGCATTGCGGCCTTTATCTTTACCAGCGAACGCATGAACGCCCGCGGATACCTGGGCGCCGCCCTTCTGCTGGCAGGCATGATTATCATGGAGCTGCCTATTCGCGTTAAAAAGGAGCCTTCACAGGATGAACATTCAGATTTACGGCAAGAATAAGTGCTTTGACACCAAAAAGGCCGAACGCTGGTTCAAGGAGCGGGGCATCCGGTTCCAAAGCATTGACCTTCTGCGCGTCGGCATGAGTGCCGGCGAGCTGCAAAGCGTGCTGCGCGCCGTGGGCGGCATCGACGCCCTGCTCGACCCCAAAGCGCGCGACGCCGCTGTCGTTCGGTACCTGGCCCGCGACGAGGACAAGCTCGAGCGGCTTTTAAGCGATCCGTCCCTTATCCGCACCCCTGTGGTGCGCAACGGCCGGCAGGCCACATGCGGCTACTGTCCCGAGGTGTGGAGCACCTGGGAATAGCCTGAACGATTCTGGTAGAAACAGGGGGCTTTTATGAATTTTCTCACCCCGAGCTATTTTCTGTTTTTCCCGGTCGCGGCGGTGCTTTATTTTGTGCTGCCCGTGCGGTGCAAAAACCCGTGGCTGCTGCTTTGCAGCTGGTTTTTTTATCTGTGCGCAGGGCCGGAATACTTTGTATTTCTGCTTTTCGCCATTGCCGTGACCTATTTTGCCGGCCTGCAGCTGGACAAAAAGCCCGCCAGGCTGACCCTTGTCCTGGCGGCGGGGTCGCTGCTGCTTTTGCTGTTTGTCTTTAAATACCTCGGCTTTGCGCTTTCGCTCGTGTCGCGGGCTCTCAGCGCCCTGGGGCTTGCCATCGAAAGCCCGGCGCTGTCGCTCATTCTGCCGGCCGGCATTTCGTTTTACCTGTTCCAGTCCATCGGCTACGTCATCGACGTTTACCGCGGCAAGTGGCCGGCTGAGCGCAGTTTTGTCAAATACGCGCTCTTCGTTTCGTTTTTCCCGTCCCTTTTGTCCGGTCCCATTGGCCGCTCGGACCAGCTGCTGCCGCAGTTCGACACGCCGAAGCGCTTTTCATGGACCCGGGTCAAAAGCGGACTGATTCGCTTTTTGTGGGGCGCTTTTCAAAAGCTGGTCGTCGCCGACCGCCTGGGCGTGGTGACGGCAGCGGTGTTCGCCGCGCCGCAGGACTATTCGACTGCCCAGCTGTGGGCGGCTGCCATTGGCTTTTCTCTGCAGATTTACTGCGACTTTGCCGCCTATTCCGACATGGCGACGGGCTGTGCCGAGGTCATGGGCTTTTCGCTCATACAAAACTTCCGCACCCCGTACTTTTCACGCTCCATTCAGGAGTTCTGGCGGCGCTGGCACATTTCGCTGTCAACCTGGTTCCGCGACTACCTGTATATCCCTCTGGGCGGCAGCCGCCGCGGCACAGCGCGCAAATACTTAAACGTCCTGATTGTCTTCGGCGTCAGTGGGCTGTGGCACGGCGCCGCCCTGACTTTCGTTGTCTGGGGGCTTTTAAACGGCCTGTACCAGGTCATCGGCGGCGTGACGGCGGCCTTGCGCAGGCGCGTCCGCACCGCGCTGCACCTGCGCGATGACGGAAAGCTGTGCGCTTTGTGGCAGATTGCCTTTACCTTTGTGCTGGCGACACTGGCGTGGGTCTTTTTCAAGTCCGGCTCCCTGTCCGGTGCGCTCGATGTGCTGAGCGGCATGGCAGTGCCCCAGGCCGGCACCGGTCTGGCGCTGTTTTCCGGACGGCGCGAGCTGGCCGCCGCTTTAGGCGGGCTTTTGCTTGTGCTGGTGCGCGACCTGTGGTCGCTTAAAACTGACCCGTACCGCAGTCTGGCCGAGGGCAACCGCGCCCTGCGCTGGGTCGTCTGCCTGGGGCTTTTGATGCTGACGCTGATTTGCGGCATTTACGGCACGGGCTACGACGCGCAGGACTTCATTTACTTCAACTTCTAGGGGGAGAGCGGCATGAAAAAGCGTATTTTTAAAGAGCTTTTGTTCTCGCTGCTCTTTGTAGCCGCAGCTGCTGTGCTCATCGGCATGGCGTCAAACGCCCTCAAACCGGCGCGCCACGACTACGGCGCTGTCTGGCGCGACTTTCTGGCCGAAGAGCCGGACAGCATGGATTATCTGTATCTCGGCAGCTCGTATGCCTACTGCGACATCAGCCCGGCCGCCATCGAAGAGAGCGCGGGACTTTCGGGCTACTGCATGGCCGGACCGGAGCAAACCATGGGCATTTCGTACTGGTATCTGCGCGAATGTCTGCGCACACAAAGCCCCCGCGCCCTTTTGATTGAGGGCACGGCCCTGCACTTCAAGGAATTTCAGGACTATACACAGGTCAATCTGGCATACATGCCCATGGGTCTCAACCGCATTGCAGCCGCATTTACCGTGGCTGAGCCCGAGCTGCGCACCGGCATTTTGTTTGATTTGTACTTCTACCACGACCGCTGGCGCGAGGTCGGCCTGTCTGAGGTTCGCCAAAACCTGCTGCCTGCGCAGCCGTCCGGCCTGCGCGGCTTTACGCCGGTTGACGGCGTGGCCGAAAACATGGACAAGGCGCCCTTTACCCGCCAGCCCCAGACCGAGGATGTCTATGAGCAAAACCTCGGCTGGCTGCAAAAAATCGTCGATTTGTGCGTCAGCGAGGGCATTACGCCGGTTGTGATTTTTCATCCAACTTACAGCCAGCTGCCCGACGAATGGCACGAGCGCATGGCACAGGACATCACGGCCATGGACGGCGCGCTGTTCTTTGACCTGAGCCGCAGCGCCGAGGACATTGGGCTTGACCCCATGACCGATTATTTTGACGCCGGCCACTTAAACGAGGGCGGCGCAGAGCAGTTCTCGGCCTGGCTGGGGACCTTTATGCGGGACAATATTCCTTCACTGGCAGAATGAAAAAAGAGCGGAAAGCAGTGCTTTCCGCTCTTTTTATGCGCCCGGCGGCGCTTATTCCACAGAAATGATATACGAATACACCGGCTGGCCGCCGTCGATGACATTGATTTCGGCGTTTTTGGCCTCTTTTGCAAAGGCCTCACGCACGGTCTCCGCCTGCTCAGGAGTCGCGCCCTCGCCATAAAAAATGGTGATAAACTGGCTCTTACGGCTGCACATGCTGCGCGCCAGCCGCACCATAACGTCTTCAAACTTCTGCGAATTGGCGACCAGCTTGCCCTCGAGCATAGCCATAAAATCGCCCTCGCGAATGTCACGGCCGTCAAACGACGAGTCGCGGGCCGCATAGGTAATCTGCCCGGTCTGAACGGCAGCGACGGCTGTCATCATCTCCTCGCGGTTGAGGTCCGGGTCGCGGTCAGGCTCAAAAACCAGCAGCGCCGCAATGCCCTGGGGCACGGTTTTGGTCGGCAGGACGATGACCTGCTTTTCCGACAAAGCAGCCGCCTGTTCGCTGGCCATGACGATGTTTTTGTTATTGGGTAAGACAAAGACGACCTCAGCCGGCGTCTGGTCAATGGCGCCCAGAATGTCCTCAGTCGACGGATTCATGGTCTGACCGCCCTCGACGACACAGTCCACCCCCAAGTCTCCGAACACCGAAGCCAACCCCTGACCGGCGGCGACAGCAACAAAGCCGTAGCGCTTTTCCGGCTCAGCCGAGCGGCGGCGCGGCAGTCCCTGCGCCACAGCGTCACGCTGCTTGCGCTCGAGCTGTTCCTGCATATTTTCAATTTTAATGCGCGACAGCCGCCCGAACTTGAGTCCTTCGCCCAGCGCGAGGTCGGGGGTGTCGGTGTGCACATGAATCTTGATGAGGTCATCGTCCTCAACGACGACCAGACTGTCACCGATGCTGCTCAAAAAAGAGCGCAGCTTGTCGACCGAGCGGGTCTTATCCTCGCGGTCGGCAATAAACTCGGTGCAGTAGGCAAAGGTAATCTCTTCGGTATCATACTGGGAAAAATCAGCCGAAGCTGCGGCGGCACTGGGCGTTTTGGGCTTTTGCAGGTTCATGGCAATGCTGCGCACCTTGCCGGTCAGGGCCGACATCATTCCTTCAAGAATGATGATATAGCCAAAGGCACCGGCGTCGACCACCTGTGCCTTTTCAAGCACGGGATTCTGCTGCATGGTCAGCGGCAGAGCCTCTCGCGCAGCCGTAATCGCGCTTTGCAGGACCTTTTCAGGGTCGCGGTCTTTCTGCGCGGTCTTAAAGGCCGCCTCGGCCGAAACGCGCGACACCGTCAGAATGGTGCCCTCGGCCGGCTTCATGACCGCCTTGTAGGCCGTCTGCACGCCTTCGGTCAGCGCAGCGGCCAGGGCGCCGCCGTCGAACTCGCTGCCCGCCGACTTGAGCGAGCGGGTCAGCCCGCGGAACAGCAGGGATGTGATGACGCCCGAGTTGCCGCGCGCGCCGCGCAGCAGGGCAGAGGATGTAATCTCCATCGCCTTGCCCAGCGTGGGATTTTCCACCTTGTGCAGCTCGGCGGCCGCATTGCCCAGCGTCAGGGCCATATTGGTACCCGTGTCTCCGTCCGGGACAGGGAATACGTTGAGCTCGTTGATATCTTCCTTGCGCTCGTCCACCGCGGCTGCCGCGGCACAGATCATCTGCTTAAAGCGTTCTCCGTCTATCGTCTTTGCCAAATCAATAGCCTCCTACATCCGCCGGATATCGGCGGAAGAATCGAAAATTGTCCCCTGTGCCCCTACGCCTTGATGGAGTCGACAAAAATGTCGACCGCCGTGACGTTAAGTCCGGTCAGGCGCTGCACGTTGTAGCGGACCTCGCTGATGATCGAACGGCAGACCGCCGGGATATTGAGCCCGTGATCCACAGCGATATTAAGGCGGATGGCAACGCCGTTTTCTGATTCAAACACCTTGACGCCGGTTGTCATGGCCTCGCGCTTCAAAAGATGAACCAACCCGTCCTTGACCGAGGTCGTCGTCATGCCCTTGACGCCAAAGCAGCTCGACGCCGCCAGCCCGGCGACAGCGGCAATCACCTCGTTGGAAATGCCGATAATGCCGTTTTCTGTTTTGATTTGCATGCTTATCCCTCCTGCGGGGCCCAAAGCCCCCTGGGTCTGTGGAGTTTCAGAACCGGCAGCCCGCGGCCAGGTACGGGCTGCTGCGCCGCCTGATGCCAAAGCGGCGCCAATGGCAGGCAGCACTGAAACAGAAGCTTTGCCCATTATAGCATGTTCCTGCCTGCTTGGCAATTATTTTGTTAGTCTAATTAAATATCAAGCCGCTTATACCAGCATAATCATGCCGGCGTGCACGCCGCGGGCGTTGCCCTGCCGGCGGTGAGACCACCACAGACTGCGATCCCCGCAGCACGGGCAGATGGATGATATATCGATATTATACGACGGGATGCCCGCGCTGATGAGCGACGAGTAGGTGATGTTTTTCAGGTCAATATGCCACTTTTCATCCTGGCGATACACAAAATCACTGATTTTTTCTCCATAGGTCTCGCTCAGCGCCTCATAAACGTCGTCGTCGGTCTCAAAGCAGCTGCGGCAGATCGACGGTCCGACAACGCACTCGAGGTCCCGCGGGCGAGTGCCGTAAACCTCGCTCATTTTTTCAATGGTCTTGCGTGCAATCTCGTTTTTGACGCCGCGCCAGCCGGCGTGGACCACCGCAACCGCCTTGACCTTGTGGTCGTACAGCATCAAAAGCTGGCAGTCGGCATAGAAGCCGGTTAAAATCACACCGCACACATTGGTCATGAGCGCGTCAACCGGTGCTCCTTCTTTGGCGAATTTGAACTCGCCCGGGTGTTCCGTCACCACTTCGATGCAATCTGTATGCTGCTGATTGGTGCGCACAATGTCGCCTTCACTGCCCCCCAGCACCTGCGCCGCGATTGCGTAGTTGCGCATCACTTTGTCGTGGTCGTCGCCGGTAAAGCGGAAGTTAAGGCTGGCAAAATCGCCGGTCGAAACGCCGCCCAGGCGCGTGAAAAACCCATGGCGCACCCGCGGATAGGCCAAAAGCTGGGGCGACTGAAAATACGTCAGGCCGTCCTGTTCGGTTCTGATAAGATCGGGCATGAAAAGTCAGCTCCTTTAATGCGGTGGATGGAATCAGGCCTCGTCGACCAGCTGCACGCTCTGGCAGCGGCCGTCCGGCCCGATGGTGAACAGCGCTCCCTGCAAATGGCACTGCTCTGACGAGTTTTCGAACCGCGGTGCCGGTCCGCCGCGGAAATAGGCGAGCGACTGCTGCCATTTAACGCCAATGACCGATTCCTGCGCGCCGGTCATGCCCAGGTCGGTCAGGTAGCCGGTGCCCTGCGGCAGAACGCGGGCGTCGCTCGTCTGCACATGGGTATGCGTTCCAAAGCAGATGGCAGCCCGGCCGTCGAGGTGGTAGCCCATAGCCTTTTTCTCACTCGTCGCCTCGGCATGAAAATCAATGATATACAGTTCAGCGGGCACTGATTCCAGCAGCCGGTCTGCCGCGGCAAAGGGGCTGTCATGGTTAAAATCCATATGAAGCCGCCCCAAAAGGCTTGTCACACACACGCGCATACCATTGCACTCGACGACCGCGTAGCCGCGCCCCGGATGGGCCGGCGCCAGGTTGTACGGCCGCACAATGGGCTTGCCGTCGTCCAGATAGGGCAGAATCTGCCGGTTGTCAAACGCGTGGTTGCCCAGCGTAATGACGTCGGCGCCGGCAAAAAACATGTCGTCGGCCTGTGCCGGCGTGATACCCCGCCCGGTGGCATTTTCGCCGTTGACAACGACAAAGTCAGGCACAAGGCGGCGCTTGAGAGCCCCCAGCCGCCTGCACAGAAAATCGCAGCCCGCGGGACCGCAGACATCGCCGATTGCCAATATTTTCAAATCACATACTCCCTTTGCGCCGCTTTTCTTCCATCGCTGCGGCGCCCTTGTCGATACCCATTATCATACCACAAAACAATGCGCCGCACAAGTGCACTTCAAAAGGATTTCTGTCGAAAATCAGCGGATCGGCTTTGCAGTACAGGCAGCAAAAAAGCCGCCCTGCCGGGCGGCCTTTTCCGATATTTTACTCTACCGCAGGAAAACGGCAGAGCAGGTCGCGCAAAACCTCGTCATTCCACGGCGCAAGCACAAGCCTTTCCCCTTCGGCAGGACAACCGCAGGCCAGGCGCACAGTACCGTTGACCCGGACAAGACACCTGCCGCAGGCAGTCTGCCTGCAGGCTTCGTGGCTGAAATAAGCGAGCGTAGGGTCGAGGTTTTCATAAATATAGTCGAGCACATCCATCACTGAAAGCCCGGCGGTGCAGGGCACACAATACTCTGCTTCGTAACGGTTCTGTCCGCTGCCGCGCATCACTGTCACCCGCATTTCATTCATGCACCGCACCCCCTTCCGCATAGCTGAGCCGTGCAAAAACGCGCTCCAGCTCTTCAAAATAATCCGTTCGGCCTGGCTCAGCAGACGTCCGGCCCTGCTCCACCGGCTGCAGCACCACGCCGCCACTGTGCAGCCGCGTTTCGCACAGAAAACGGTCATTGTCCGTCATCGGGCAGTCGCTGCGGATGAAAACTCCCCGACTTTCACACCGTGCCAGCGACGACTGCAGAATGGCCCGGCCGCAGATACGCAGACTGCGCGTTTCGAGCGCATCGAGCCATTCGCGGTTGCAGGCGCGCTCACGCCGCTGCGGGGCAGCCATCAACCCGTCGGTTTCGTCAAGCTGGCGAATGCCCTCGGTCATGTCCTGGGCGTTGCGCACAATGCCGGCGCACCGGGAGACAATCTCCACTGTCGCTGCGCGCACGCGGCGCGGGCTTTCGCCGCCTGGGGCGTAAAGGGGAGCCAGCGCCTCAGCACACGCTCGCTCAAGCACCCCTGGATCAACACTGCGGGTGCCGGCTGCCCGGGCATAGCGCGCCGCGCTTTTTCCAGCTGCGGCACCCTGCACCAGCATCTGCGTTGTGGCTGCTGCCACGCGGTTAGCGCCAAACAGGCCGCCTGTACACTCGCCGGCTGCAAACAGCCCGGGAACACTCGCCGCCATATCGGCATTGACGGCGATGCCGCCGTCGAAATAGTGCCCGGCTGCTGAGACCGACAGCCACCCCTGGCGGTCGTGCAAAGCCATGATATCACGGTAAATCCCGCGGGACAGCTGGGGCAGTGTCTCTTCGAGCGCGGCGCGCTCCCCGGGTGTCAAGCTGGCCAGCGAATACCGAACACCGCCGTTTTCGTCGCACCGCCCGGCCTGCGCCTCCCGCCACATGGCATAGGACAGCAGAAGCTTGTTCCACTCACTGCCCAGGGCCAGCCGTATGGCTGAGGGGGAGTAATACTGGGGCAGGAAGTCTTCATCCAGCCGGTTTTTCAGGCTGCCATAGCCAATGCATTGCAGAATATAGGGCAGAATGTTGCCGCGAAACCGGCGCGGCGCGCAAATAACATCGGGGCAGAAGGTGACCATTTCCATCAGCGTCATGTCGGCGCCCAGGCGAATGGCAGCAGCCTGTCCTTCGCCGCACAGACCTGTAGTGCCGCTGTTGAAGGCATAGCAGCCGTGCATTCCCCCTGTTGCCAGTACCACAGCCCCGGCGCTTACCTCAATCAGCTCGCCGGTTGGAATGTCGAGCAGGAGGGCGCCGGCAGCCATGGCATTTCCATCAGCCAGCAGGTCGCACAGTGTGACATCCTGCAAAACGCGGACGCTGGCATCGCGCGCCCTGCGCCACAGCACGTCGAGAATGGCCGATCCCGGTATTCCTATCTGACGCCCGCCTTCGTCGGCAGCCGTCAGCGCGGCGCCGCTCCGCAGCAGCCCGGCCACCTCTGCCGGCGCCTGTTCAACGTACTGCCGCACAAGCTCCCGGCGGTTGAGATAAAAGCCCTCGTGAACGATGTCCCTGAACCACTGTTCCTGCGTATCGCGGGGGTCAGCGCTTTTGATGCCCATACGCCACAGGCTGCCGCCATCGCACATGACGTCTGCACTGACATTGGCCCCGGCCAACAGCGTTGCGCCGCTGCGGTCCACCCGGCCTTTTGCAGCCAGCAGGACACAAGCGCCCGCTTCTGCTGCTGCACAGGCCGCGCGCAGGCCGGCTCCGCCGCTGCCGACGACAAGCACATCACAAGTCATCTTCCTGTCAGTCACTCGTTTCCCTCCGCTTTCCCGTATGAAAATCGCTGTGCTTTGCAGCACGGCTGTCACAGTATTCCTTCATGTAATCGGCATAGCGGACCAGCGTATCGACAATCAGCGCTTTCTGGTCCTCTGCCAGTGCATCAAACCGGTCGTAAAAAGCCCGCCCGTTAATGCGGTGAAAATCAATATGCGCGTCAAAAACGCGGCGGCCCAAGGCCGTCCCCCGGTAATGCACTTCCTTGCGGTTGCCGTTGCGGCGAAAATGCTCGAGCAGCCCGCGCTCTTCCAGCTGACGCGTCATCTTGGACACTGTCCCCTTGGGAATGCCCGTAATGCGCGACAGCTCAGTCGTATTAACCCCGGGATGATGCAAAATCACCTCTATCGTATGCATCTCCCGGGGCAGCAGAGCTACGCCCGGCAAGTATTCCTTAGGCGTCCTGTTATCCAGATGGGTATAGCTGTACACCCTGAGCAGCGCCTCGTCAAACTCAGTTCTCCAATCGGTCACGGCGCGCACCTCCTGCCGCCATAAGTTTCTGTCATTATACCATACCGATACCCAAAAATCATGGCTTTTGAGATAAATTGCACCATCAGGCGAAAAGCTGAAACCACAGGACGAAGGCCGGACGTGCGGTCCGGCCTTCGCGGCAGATGCAGGCCGCCTGTCAAAGGCCCCGCGCCTACACGCGAGCCAGAACGGCCTCTGACACTGTGCTTTTGGGCGGCGGTACCGGGGTCTGCACCCCATACCCTACATCGATAAAGGTCATCAAGTGAATGTAATCAGGCAAATCAAACCGCCGGGCAATACGTTCAGTCATTCCCCCGGCAAAGGTCAGCCATACGCCCGACAGGCCGAGCGCGTGGGCCGCCAGCACAATGTTCTGTCCGGCAGCACCGCAGTTGAGCAGCGTATTGCGGTGCGACAGCAGCTGCTCGTCCGGCGGGACGGTCCCGCGGTGCAGCTGTGCCATGACGCGGCTTCCCCGCGTATCCACAGCAATGACAATGTGCACCGGACCGCCGGGAATATCGCTCCCGCGGAACAGTCCCGGCTCGTTTTTTTCGCGTATGACAAGGAAGCGGCACGGCTGCATATTGCCGCCGTTGGGCGCCCACAGCGCGGCATCAATCAGCCGGTCAATCATCTCGTCAGGCACATCGCGCTCCATATCAAAGGCGCGCACCGACCGCCGGCCATACAGAATTTTATCAAAGCGGTCAGCCTCTTCGGGCGTCAGGCGCCGGGGCGCATAGGAGGACAGGTCAATCGGCCTGCCGTTCAGATAATCATTTGCCATGTCGACCAGCCGCCGTGCAAAGCGGTATTCCGGCAGCTCGTGACTCAGGCCGCGGCGGTCCCACAGCTCAAGCAGGTGCTCGACGAGCGCAGGGCGCTGCGGGAACATTTCGCAGCCGGTGTGTTCGGCATGGCAGACCTGAATTTCAAGGGAATGATGCGCCTTTTCCTGCACACAGGTGCGGAAGGCGATATCGTCCAGGCCCATGTAAAAGTCGTCATCGCGCACAAGCGCGACCTTTTGCAGCAGGGGATTCAGCTTTGCTCCTGCCATTTTCAGCACTCCTTTCCCAGCTCAGGTGCGGACAATAATGCGCTCGGACACATCGGGACGCTGCGGGGGGAAGGGGGTTTGCACCCCGTAACCCATGTCGATAAAGTCAACGATGCGGATATAGTCGGCAAGGTCAAAGCGCCTGCGCAGGCGGTCAATCATGGGGGCTTCATAGGTCAGCCAGACCCCGTCGAGTCCGTGTGCATGAATGGCGAGCAGAATATTCTGGGTTGCAGCGCCTGCATCGAGCACGCGGTTTTTCAGGCTCATGGCGGTGTTGGCCAGATAGCAGCGTTCATCCTGCAAAACGGCAATGTGCACTGGCCCGGGCGGAATGTCGCTGCCCCGGAACAGCCACGGCTCATCTTTTTCGCGTACCACGAGGTATCGGATGGATTGCAGGTTGCAGGCGTGAGCCGCCCAAAGACCTGCATCCAGTACTTTATTGATAAGCTCGTCAGGCACGTCGCGCTCCATGTCAAAGGCGCGCACCGACCGCCGGTCGTGCACGACCCGGAAGAAGACCTCGCGGTCTTTGTCCGTCACTTCCGGCGGGGCATGGGGCGAAAGATCGACCGGTTTGCCCTCTGCGCAGTCCCGCGCCATGGAGAGGATGCGCTGTGCGTACTGGTAATCATGATGGTCCTCGGGCAGGCCCCGTTTCTGCCACAGCAGACACATGTGCTCTGCTGTTTTCAGCTGTCCGGCGTCCATCGGCCGGCCTGTCTGCAGGGCATGATAAAACTGCACCTCAAGCGTATGATGCACCCGCTCGCGGAACCGGGCGCAAAACTCTGTATCACTGACCGCCAGGTATTCCTCGTCAGTCAGGCGCAGAGGAGCTTTTTCATATTTTTCAAGGATGTCCCACATGGTGCTTCTCCTTTCTGACAGCTGTCACACGCGGTGACAGGCGACAAAGTGGCCCGGCTCGACTTCGCGCAGCGGGGGCGGGGTCTTGCGGCACTCTTCAGTGCACATACGGCAGCGCGACGAAAACTTGCATCCCGGCGGCGCGCTGAGCGGGCTGGGAATCTCACCCTCGAGCCGGATACGATTTTCAATCCAGCTGTGGTCGGGGTCTGCCACCGGAATGGCTGAAAAGAGTGCCTGCGTATAGGGATGCAGCGGTTTTTGATAAATGGTGACATTGTCTGAAAGCTCGACAAGCGAGCCGAGGTACATGACGCCGATGCGGTCAGAGATGTGCCGCACCATGGAAAGGTCGTGCGAGATGAAAAGATAGGTCAGCTTGAGCTCGCGCTGCAGCTTGACCATCAGGTTGACAATCTGGGCCTGAATGGAAACATCAAGCGCCGCGATAGGCTCGTCGCAGACGATAAACCGGGGCTCGACAGCCAGTGCGCGGGCAATTCCGACGCGCTGGCGCTGACCGCCCGACAGTTCATGCGGAAACCGGGATGCGTAGTCAGACGTCAGGCCGACCCGGTCAAGCTGTTCCCTGACCCGCTTCATGGTCTCTTCCTGGTTCAGGTGAAAGTGCACATGAAGCCCCTCGGCAATGATCGAGCCAATGGACATGCGCGGGTCCAGGCAGGCATACGGGTCCTGAAAAATCATCTGTACATTTTTACAAAACTCCATGCGCTCATGCCGGTCGAGCGTTTCCAGCCCGCGGCCCTGGTACAAAACCTCCCCCTCTGTCGGCGGATAAACGCCGAGCAGCAGCCGCCCGCAGGTCGTCTTGCCGCAGCCCGATTCGCCTACAAGACCAAAGGTTTCGCCCTCACGGATGGCAAATGACACGTCGTCGACAGCGCGGACCATCTTCCCGCTCGGTGCCGGGAAGTATTTTTTTAGGCTTCTGGCCTCGAAAACCACTTTTCTTTCACTCATCGTCAGCACCTCGCAGCGCTCCCGGCCGCTCGACCCTGGGAGCCATGGAATGCAGCAGCCAGCAGGCCGCGCCGTGGGTGTCGCTCAGCGCGACTTCCTGCGGGGCGCGCGCCTTGCAGATGGGCATGGCATAATCACAGCGCGGCGCAAAAGGACAGCATTCCAGCGGCAGCATCAGGTCCGGCGGCGTGCCCTTAATGGAATACAGCTCATCCTTGCTCTGCAGGCCGCGCCGCGGAATGGAGTTGAGCAGCGCCCAGGTATAGGGGTGAACGGGGTTTTTATAGATTTCGTGCTTGGTGCCGCGTTCAACAATCCTGCCGGCGTACATGACCTGAATCCGGTCGGAAAAGTCAAAAACAATGCCCAAATCATGCGTGACCAGGATAAAAGCAGTGTTCAGCTTGTCTTTCAGCTCGCGCAGAAGCTCGAGCACCTGGGCCTGAATGGTGACGTCGAGCGCGGTCGTCGGCTCGTCGGCAATGATGATGTCCGGCGAACAGGCGATGGCAATGGCAATCATGACGCGCTGACGCATACCGCCCGAAAGCTGGTGCGGATAGTTGCCGATGCGCTCTTCCGGACTGGGGATGCCCACCAGCTCAAGCAGCTTGACGGCGCGGGCCAGCGCATCTCGATGACTGATTTTGCTGTCATGGGTCCGGATGCCCTCGACAATCTGCGCCCCGACATTCATGGTCGGGTTGAGCGAGGTCATCGGGTCCTGAAAAATCATTCCGATGCCACTGCCGCGGATATTGTAAAGCTCGCTCTTTTTCATTTTGACAATGTCCTGACCGCGGAACAGAATCTGCGAGCCTTCCTTAATCGCCGCTGCCGAATTGCCAAACAGCCGCATGAGCGCCTTGACCGTCACCGTCTTGCCGCAGCCCGATTCGCCCACAATCGCCAGCGTTTCGCCTGGTTTGAGCGAAAAGCTGACGTCGCGCACGGCACGGATCTCGCCGATATAACTCATAAAAGATACACTCAGGTTTTTAACTTCAAGAATATTATCCACAAGGCACCTCCTATCTGCGCATACGGGGGTCGAGCGCGTCGCGCAGGCCGTCGCCGAGCAGCGTAAAGGCCAGCATGGTCATGGCGATAGCGCCGGCCGGCAGAAACATCAGGTACGGGTGAAAGACCAGTCCCACCTGCGCCTGCGAGCACAAAGCGCCCCAGCTGGTCTGCGGCGCCTGTACGCCCAGTCCGACATAGCTTAAAAAGGCTTCGCCGAAAATGTAGCTGGGGATGCGGAAAGTGACGGCGACGATGATAACGCTGAAGGTGTTGGGGATAAGGTGCTGCACAACAATCTTCATGGGCGAAACGCCCAGAAGCCGGGCCGCCAGCACATAGTCCGAGCTGCGAATCTGCAGCATCTGTGCACGCACCAGGCGCGCGATGGAGCACCAGCCCGTCAGCGTCATGGCCAGCAGCAGCGTGCCGATGCCCTTGCTGTCCAGCACGAGCGACAGCAGAATGACCACCAGCAGATAGGGCACGCTGTTGAGTATCTCGACGATGCGCATCATCAGCGTGTCGACTCTGCCGCCGAAATAGGCCGCAAGTCCACCGTAAATGCACCCCGCAACCGCGGAAATGAAAGCGCCCGACAGACCGATAACGATGGAGACGCGGCCGCCCTGCCACACGCGGGCAAAGTAGTCGCGGCCCAGTGAGTCGGTTCCGAACCAGTGCTCGGCCGAAGGGGGCTGGTTTTTGATGACCGGGTCGACGCTTTCATAGTCATAGGGGCTGATAATGGGGCCGATGATAACCATGACGGTCAGAACGCATAAAAGCACCAGGCCAAACATTGACAGCTTGTTCTGCCGCAGACGGCGCCAGGCATCCTGCAGATAAGTGACATGGGGCCGCAGGACGTCTTCGGCATTGGGGTCGGCGCCGATGATGGCAAACTGCTCCTGCGTCAGTCCCGCTGTATCGGTGCGCCAGTCCTGGCTATTCAGCATGGGCTTTCTTCCTCCTCTCCTTGCCCGCCGCCAGACGGATGCGCGGGTCGATGAACACATACAGAATATCGACCAGCAGCAGCGAGGCGATATACAGCAGGCAGTAGAACAAATTCATGCCCAGCACCATGGTGAAGTCACGTTCATTGATAGCGCGGATAAAATAGGTCCCAAGGCCCGGAATGGCGAACATGGACTCAATGACAAACGAACCGGTGAAAACCGACGCGACACTGGGGCCCAGCAGGGTGATGGACGGCAGCATCGAATTGCGCAGCACATGGCGGCGCACAACGTTCAAAGAGCTGACTCCCTTGGACTCAGCCGTCAGGATGTAGTCCTGGCCCAGTACGTCAAGAGCGCTCGAGCGCATATAACGCGCATAGGTTGCAATAGGGCCCAGGCACATGCAGGCAATGGGAAGAATCATGTGTCTGACTGTTCCCCAGCCCGTCGTCGGAAACCAGGTCAGCTTGACGGTAAAAAAGTACTGAAAGACCGCTGCCAGCACGAAAACCGGAATGGTGACGCCGGCAATGGCGGTCAGCATGACGGCGTAGTCGGGCCATTTGTTTTTGAAAACAGCGGCCAGAATGCCGAAAATCGTGCCCACTGAAAAGCCCAGCACCACCGAAATAATGCCCAGCTTGGCAGAAATGCCGGCGTACTTCAGAATGAACTCCTCGACCATGCGGCCGGGGTATTTGATGGACTCGCCCAGGCTTCCCTCAGTAAAGAGCAGTTTCCAAAACCGCAGGTACTGCTCAAACAGCGGTTTGTCCAGACCGTAGCGCGCGTAATAATTGTCGCGCACCTCGTCTGGCAGATTCATGACCGACGAGGTCAGCGGGTCGCCGGGCACGCTGTGAATCATGAAAAATGTGATGGAGACGACGATAAAAAGAACCATCGCCATATAGAGCACGCGTTTGATGATGTAGGTCACCATGCAGATCTCTCCCTTCGGGACCGGGGACCCCTATGCGGGATCCCCGGACAATCTTGCGGGTCTTTACGATTCGCGGCCTGCCGTGTAAACATACTTGACACCGGCATCTGTAAATGCCGATTCATCGACGCCGTACACATAATCGTAGCGGAAAGTCATACCGCCGCCGAACACCACCGGACAGATGGCGACGTCTTCAGTGACCAGCATATTGTCGAGCTCAGCAAACATTTCAAGACGTTTTTCGTAGTCCAGCTCACGCTGTACGGCCAGAGCCAGCTCGTCGTATTCGGGGTTGTTGTGCTTGCCGGGAATGGAGCTGGATGTCGAAGCAAACAGGTTGAACATGTAGGACGGGTCGGCATTGGCACCCCAGGACAGAAAGCCGACCTGGAAGTCGCCGTTCGAGCAGTTGCTCGAGAAGATGGCGTAATCATCATAGCGCAAGGTAATCGTGCAGCCCAGCGCTTCCTGCAGCGCCTGCTGCCAGTATTCACCCATGGTGTGCATCTTGGAGTTGGTGCCCGACAAGTAAAGCTCAAATTCAAAGTCTGCCGGGTCTTCGCTCAGCCCCAGCTCCTTCAGGCCCTCGATCAGGACAGCCTGCGGGTCGGGGTTGTCGGCAATGAGCTGCTTCAGAGGTTCGCCCGTCGCATCGCGAATGGCGACGCCGTTTTCAGTGACCGGCGGAGGCGTCAGGCTCCAGGCCGGCTCGTTGAGGTCGTTGAAGATATACGTCGCCGTGTCTTCCCGCGGGAAAGCAAGCGAGAACGCCAGGCGGATGTTGCGGTTGGAGAAGGCAGGGTCTTCGTTGTTGAAAACCATCATGACGGTGCGCGCCGAGGAGTAGTGAATGGCGTTGAGATCTTCGCGGGCCGAGAAACGGGCGATGTAGTCGACATCAGACACGCTGAGAGAGTCCAGCGAGCCATTGTCCAGCATGTTGTAGCGGGCAACCTCTTCTGTGACAATATGATAGGTGACATCTTCGAGCTTGACGGTCTCGGCGTCCCAGTACTGTTCGTTTTTGGACAGCCTGAGCGTGCTGTTATGGGTCCACTCGTCCAACACAAAGGGGCCGCAGCAGACAAGCGTTTCAGCTTCAGAGCCGTAGCGCTCGCCCCACTCTTCATACACATCCTGACGCAGAGGCATGAAACTGAGAGTATTGAGCAGCGCCGGACAGACGTAGGAAAGCTCGATTTCCAGTGTCAGGTCGTCAACAACATGAACGCCCAGCTCAGAAATGTCCATTTCTCCGGCAATGATGGGCTCAAAGTTCTTAATAACATACATGTCGGCTGCATAGGGATAGCCGGTGGCCGGAGTAGCGCACATCTGCAGGGTATAGGCATAATCCTGCGCCGTCACCTGTACACCGTCATTCCAGTAGTTTTCGCGCAGGTGAAAAGTCCATGTCAGACCGTCTTCAGAAATCTCATAATCACTGCAGCCGGCAGGGACAATCTCGCCCCACTCATTGCGGACCAGCGGCTCGAGCACATTGGTCAGGATGGTACCGCCCGCAAGCGTCGTGTTGATGAGGTGATTGAGAGATCCGGGTTCTTCTGCCAGGTTGATGTTATAATACTGCACCTCGTCAAGCTGAGGCTCCTCAGTGGCTGTATTATCGCTCGGCTCAGTTGGCTCGGTGGGTTCATTCGACTCCGCAGATGGTTCCTGGGCATCATCTGCAGGTTCTGCTGTCTCAGAGCAGCCTGCCAGCAGGGCGAAAATCATCATGAGCGCGAGGAGCAGGGACAGTGTCTTCTTCACAAAAATCTCTCCTTTTAATTTAAAAATTTATTAAAAGTAAAAAATATATGCCTTGTGCGCATGAGCGGCATACTGCCGTGCAGTAAATAAGTGCAGCGCCGACGGCACATGCCTGCGGTCTGGTGTGGTTCCATTCGCCCACCTCCGAAACTTTACCGTGATTGTTTTTGTTGAAATAATAATATTATTATAACATGCCTTTAAAAACTGTCAATATTACATTTATATAAAACGATATGTTACAATTCATTTTGTATATTTCTTATAAATATAAGTTGTAGATTCTAGTTAAAAAGACTGTTAAAATGCAGTCAATGATTATTCGTTTTCAGCTAAACAAATTTGCCGCCTGCATGCTGCAAAAAAACAGCATCCGCTGTTCCTGCCGGCAAGTCACCGACAGGGACAGCGGACGCTGCATCAAATCAATACCACTCTTTCATGGACATGGGGAGCGGGGTCTTTTCATAGGCCTCGACCAGGGCGGGGTCGGCCAGGTCCTTGCGCACGACGACGCTCAGAACATACTCGTCAAACCAGCTGTCCGACATGACGTAATGGCCGGCAATGCCCATGCCGGCACCGTAGCTGTTCTGGACCTTCCAGCGGTCAGGCGTTCCGTCAGGACGCAGGTTGACGCCGCTGAAGCTCATGATGTGGGTGCCGCAGGTGCCCTTGTACAAAATGCGGTCCGCCTTGCTCATCTCGAGCTCAGTGCCGAACAGCTCTTCAAACGGATAGAGCTGCGCGTCCATCAGGCCGGCCGGCTTGCTCGACTGCTTGGCAACGTCACATCCCATGACAACCTGTTCTCCGGCCTGGAGCTGCGCGATAACGGCCTTTTTGATAAGCGGCAGGTCGACGTTGAGCAGAATAGCGGGGCAGGGACGCTCAGGGGCCTTGCCAGTGTAGTCTTCGATGTAATAGGTCTGCATGAAGGGACGCTTTTGCGAGGGATGATGAATGACAAACATATAGTCGTCAGGATTCATGCCGCCGTATTTGCGGAAGAACTCCTGCGGCGTGATATTCTCAAGGCAGTGCCACTGGCCCTTGCGGTCGTGATATCCAAAGGTAAAGGTCTCGGGCGGCAGGCCCAGAAAACGGCACAGAATACTGTAGACGCCCTCAAGCTGTTTTTCGCGCAGCGCCTCAAGCCGCTCGACGCTGTGGTGCTCGGCATAATCATCGCGCATCTGCTTGATGGACAGGCGCAGCTTGTCGCCCAGCGTGCGGGTGACGTAGCGGGTGTCGGGCGAGCACTGGGTGTCCGGCATGACGCTTTTGGGAACCACGCCATATTTTGCCGCCAGATCAATAAAAATATACCACTGCCCGCTGTCTGCCACCGGCTGGCGCAGCAGGCGCAGCATTTCAGGGCTGTCGAGCGGCTCTTCAATGCGGGCTATAGCCTCGCTCAGAGCGCGGCCGCTCTTTTCAAGCTGGTCATAAAAATAAGTGTAGTTCTGCGACAGCTCAAAGCCCTGGTCCTGCATGTCAAGGGTGCGGGCCATATTCTGACGGATGGGGTTGAGCGAGGCAAAGGTCCAGCAGCGCAGACTCTGCCCCTGGTCGGTGATGCCCTGCTCCTTCAAGTCAATGGAAAAGGCATACGGCAGCTTGCGCTGCGCGTCGACGTCCATGCCGGCCTGCAACGGCCCTACACGGGTCACGGCACGCATGGCGACAGCGGCACATTTGTCCGCTTCCACCTGCTCACGGCAGCGCCGCAGCAGCTCTTGATCAATATTTTTCATATTCAGTTCCTCCTTTTCAGATTACAGTGGATGCGCTCTGAACCAATCGAGCACATCCGCCCAATAGCCTGTATTTTTCAGAGAATGGTCGGCCTCTTCATACAAAATAAGCCGATGTTCTTTTCCCGCCGCTTCCAGTGCTGCGTCCATATCAATCGACTGCTGCGGGTCAACACGCCAGTCGCCGGTGCCCTGGCAGATGAGCACGGGCGCTTCAATGCGCTCTGCCCAGCAGACCGCCGAACGCCGCCGGAACTCTTCGGGCAGCTGCTCGGGCGAACCGCCCACCAGCTCATGAAAAACCTGCTTCATGGCCTGCTCACGGCGATTATACATCATGACGCAGTCTGCCACGCCGGCGCCGATGGCCACTGCGCGGATGCGCCGGTCACAGGCGGCGCACAGATAAGCCATCATGCCCCCGCGCGAGTGTCCCTGCATATATACGCCATCCGTACGCACAAACGGAAGCCGCAGCACAAGGTCGGTAACCCGGATGACGTCGAGCACGTCGGCCCCGCCGAACTCGTCAGAGCCGGTGCTGCCGCTGCACCCGCGGTACTGGCTGCCGATGCCGGCATATCCCGCAGCCGCAAGCCGGCAGGCCGTGGCCGGCCGCATGGGGGACAGGTCCCGGTTGCCGCCATGACAGTAGACAACGGCTGGCAGCGGCCCATCCAAGTCTGCGGGAACAGCCAGCATTCCCTCGACCTCTTCGCTGGCGCTGCGGTACCGGAAGGTGTACAGCTGTGCGGTCTGCGCATATTCCTCCGGGGCCTGCGCCTGTTCGGCCCGCACAACGGCCGGATCGTTCCTGAGCATTGACAAAACGTCCATACAGCCTCTCCTTTTATATTGTTATATAATATTATAGTAAAGAGACCTCAACAATTTGTCAATGGCAATAAAGCATTAAATCTGCCGGGCGATTTTAGACAATATCACAAACCACTTTAAAAGACATTTTGGGCAGCGCAAACGCTGCCCAAAACAAAAAGGAATTTATTTTGCTTAAATTACATGTTGTATTTTTCAAATAATTCACGGGCCTGCTCGGCCGAAATCCCGATGGATTGCAGGCTATTTTCATAACGGACGAGCAGGCGCTCGAACATGTCGCGGCGCACCTCATCAGTGCCGCAGTGAATGGCCGAATGGCAGACCGGGCACATGGGGGCCAGGTTTTCCAGGCAGTCGAGATTGATATCCGGCACCTCGCGCTGAGCAGCCAGTGGTACGATGTGGTGGCACTCTACAAAGTTGGGCATGTTGGGCGCTGCAAAGCTGCGGTGGCTTTCGTCAATCGAGCAGCGGTAGTCGGCCTGACGCAGCCGGGTCGCCTTCAGACGGTTGTCGCGCTCGCGGTGTTCGGCCAGGCCGGCTTCCGGCGCTTTGTAGCGAAAGCTGCTGCTGCGCTCGCGGAGCTGGGCCAGCTCTTCGTCCGAATAGGGCTCGGCAATAATCAGTGCGGGGCCCTGGTCGTGCACCCAGTTGCGCACAGGTGCCGGTATGCTCACCGTGCCGCTCACAAGCGCACGCTCGACCTGCAGTGCCAGCTCAGCGCCCGCCGGCTTGATGGTGTAAATGTACGGCCGTACGGGCGAACGCTCGAACAGCTCGCGGTTGGCCTGACGCTCGTAGTTTGAAACCAGTACATTGCGGATGGTCTGGTCGACGACGCACTGGGGGGCCGTCAGATTCTGCTGCAGCATCTGGTCGATCAGGGTGAAGTGAGGGTAGATTTCTTTCATCCTGTCCTTGATTTCTGAGCTTCTTAAGTACGGGGTCTTGTAAATGATGTAGCAGATGTAGGGCCGCAGCTCCTCTTCGCTCGACTTAAAAAAGGAGTACACACCGCTTGACGACACAATGAAATACGCATTGCGGAAGCGCATTCGCTCATCTGCCGGGATGGCGTTGGCCTGCAACACAGACAGATAATCTTCATAGCTGATGTCAAGGTCGCGCTTGACCCAGTTGTAGACCTCGCGGCTTTTCAGGTCCTTGGGGCCCTGACGGCCATTGGCATTGATGACTTCGATAATTTTGGTAACATTTGTCATAATCCTACTCCTTTTCTACAGCGAATGGATCAAGCGGCAAAAGCCCCGCTCAGGCTTTACGCACGAGAAAGAGGTATTCTGTTGTATGCAAATCACGATTTTGCAGGTTGCGTGAACCGCGGAAGGCATTGTACGGTGTTTCAAGCACCTGCACTTTTCCCAGGTGGGAAAGCATATGCGTCATTTCGCCCCGGGTGACGAAGCCCTCAGAGTTAAAAGAGACCAGCAGATATTTGGCTCTGACGGCAGCGCACAGCTCAGCCAGCGTTTCAAAGGCAATGCCCACGCGGTTGTAGCGGGAACGGTTCCACTCGCGGGGGATGCCGGCTACGGCGCTGATTTCCTCAGGCTCACAGTAATCGCAGATGAGGTTGAGCATAAAGTAATTGGAGCCATAGGGATGCTGGTTGTACGGCGGGTCCAGATAAACAAGGTCAAGCATCTCAAGCTGCCGGGCCGCGTCGAGCGCATCGCCCCGGAGAATATCGACCGGGCACTCATAGCTGCTGAAAACAGGGAAGGGAAGGGTGATTTCGCAGCAGATGCGCGACAGCGCATTGCGCGCCGTGCCTCCGAACTGGCCGATGCCGGTGCGCGCGTCCTTGTAAAACCCCTTGAACACGCCTGCGGTATTGCTTTTGATGGACGCCTCTGACAGAAGCGGGGCGAGAAAATACGGCTGCTCTTCGGGCGGCAGCTCGCCGATCAGCCGGCGTGCGGTGTCGATAAACCGCGCGTTGCGCGGGGTGTAGAAAACGCGTTCCCCGGGCCGGATGTTGTTCTCGTCGCGCGGGGCGTAAATGCGGGCAATGATGCCGTCTTCGTCGAGCTCGCCATCCAGCCTGCTGCACAGCCCGTCATGGATGCTGTGCAGACGGTCAAGGTCCAGCTGCGACCGGTTGGAAAGATAGCACTGATTCAGCACTTCGCAATAGCGCTCAAGGTCGTTGACGACCAAGCGGCTGGCACAGTGCTTGAAGTAACGGGCAACAACGCCCGAGCCGGAAAAGAAATCGCCGATTGACAGCTTATCCTGTCCGAGCTCGGTCTTCACCAGCTCAACAGCCGAGCCGATAAAGTCAAGCAGCGCGCGCTTGTTGCCCAGATAAGTAATCAGCTGCGCTGTCAGATAGTCCCTTTCGGCAGGCGAGGTCACGCTTTGATATATCATGCAGTCCCCCCGGGTATTGATTGCGGCCGCAGCCGCGCAAAGCTCTTTTTGTATTATACCAAAACTGTCAAAAGTTATCAATCACGCCCGAAAAAACTTTTATCACAGCACCGGGCTTCCGGGGGCCCAGTTTGAAACTGCAGTCGTGAAGATTATATGAAATTTTTCTGTTGCCGTTTAAAAGTCTGTCGTTTTATGCTATGATATGAATATCTGCAGCCCGTGCGGAATTTTTCCGCAGGAAAGGAGTTTTGCATCATGCTCAACCGCGTCGTCGTCACCATTGACGGAAAGGACTACACCGTGGTCGCGGAAGAGAACGAAGAGTACATCAAAAAGGCCGCCGCTCTGGTCAGCGGCAACATCGCCGAGGTCAAAAAGCAAAGCCGCCTGGGCACGCTGGACTGCACCGTGCTGGCTGCCATGAACATTGCCGACCTGTATTATAAGGCGCTCGACGCCTCTGACGGGCTGCGCGGTCAGATTCGCTCATATGCCGAGGAAAACGCCGCGCTGCGCGCCGAAATTGCCAAGCTGAAAAAGGCCGCTGCCGCAAAATGACGGCGCGCTTCGATAAACCGCGAGGGGGTTTTTGCTTTGCCTCTTGAGATACTCAGCCCGGCCGGCTCATTTGAGGCGCTGACCGCGGCGGTCCGCGCCGGCGCCGACGCCGTTTATTTCGGTGCAGGCGGCTTCAATGCCCGCCGCAACGCCAAAAACCTGGGCGATGACGAGCTGGCCGCCGCCATGCGCTACTGCCGCCTGCGCGGCGTCAAGACCTATGTCACCGTCAACACGCTGGTCACTGACCGCGAGATGCCTGCGGCCAAAGAGCTGGTCTCACAAATCAACACGCTGGGCGCGGACGGCGTCATTGTTCAGGACCTGGGCATGGTGCGCATGATGCGCGCTCTGGCACCCGACCTGCCGCTGCACGGCTCGACACAGATGACTGTGCACAGTCTGGGCGGCGTTCTGGCCGCGCACAAGCTGGGACTGTCGCGCGTCGTTTTGTCGCGCGAGCTGCCCATCGAAGAAATCCGCTTCATCTGTGAGCGTTCGCCCATCGAAATCGAAGTCTTCTGTCACGGCGCGCTGTGCATGTGCTACAGCGGCCAGTGCTTTCTGTCGGCGGCCATCGGCGGCCGCTCGGGCAACCGCGGACTTTGCGCCCAGCCCTGCCGCATGAACTATTCCTTTTTCGGCGGCCCGGCGTCGCCCCTTTTGAGCCTGAAGGACTTAAGCGCCGCAGGGCATCTGGGCGAGCTTGCGCAGGCCGGCGTCAGGTGCCTCAAAATCGAAGGCCGCATGAAGCGGCCGGAATACGTCGCCCTGGCAACCAAGACCTATAAAGACGCTGTGCGAGAAAACCGCGAGCCCACGCGCGAGGAGCTTGAGCGTCTGCGCGTTGTTTTTTCCCGCGACGGCTTTACTGATGGTTATCTGGCGGGCAAAAAGGGCGAGAATATGTTTGGAGCGCGCGACGAGCAAAGCGCCCGCGAGGCCCGCGCCCTGTACCAGCAGGCGCAGAGCATCTACAAATCCGAGCCCGAACCGCCCTGCGTGCCCGTTGACATGGCTTTTTCTGCCCGGCAGGGCCAGCCGGTTTCACTGCGCGTGTGCGACGCCGACGGATTTGAGTACCAGTCGCAGGCGCTGCCGGCTGAGACGGCCCGCACCCGCGCCACAACGTCTGACGAAGTCGAAAGCGGCCTGCGCAAAACCGGCGGCACGGTCTTTGACGCGCGGGATGTCGCTGTAGAGCTGGACGACGGCCTGCGCGTGCCGATGAGCGCCGTCAACGCCCTGCGCCGCCGCTGTCTTGAGGGGCTCGAGGCCGTGCGCCAGAAGGCCCCCGAACGCCGCACCGGCGTGTGGGAGCCCGGGCTTCACCGCGGCGGCCATGAGGGCGGGCCGGGTTACATCTTTTCCTTTGTCCGGCTGGACCAAGTCACTCCCCGGCTGCTCGACATGGGGCCCGACTATCTTTACCTGCCGCTGCGCGAGCTCGACCGTCACGGCGACGTGGTGCGCGCGCTGACGCGCAAAGGGCAGAAAATAGGCGCTGTGCTCGACCGCGTCACCTTTGACAACGAATGGCCCGGGCAGATCGAGCTGCTGCGCCGCGTCAAAGACGCCGGTGTTTCGGCGCTCGTGTGCGGCAACCTGGCGCATCCGGCGCTGCTCAGCGGTCTGGGCTTTGAACTGCGGGGCGACTTTGGCCTCAACGTCATGAACTCGCAGACTCTCAAGGAGCTGCGCGCGCTCGGGCTTTCTTCGGCCACGCTGTCCTTTGAAATGAACCTGGCACAGGTGCGCAGCCTGTCCCATTCCATGCCCACTGAGCTCATCGCGTACGGCCGGCTGCCGCTCATGGTGACAGAAAACTGCGTCATCCGCCGGCGCACCGGCGAGTGCACCTGTGACGGCGCTCCGGCCGCCATCATTGACAAAACAGGCCGCAGCTTCCCTCTGCTGCCTGAGAGCGGCTGCCGCAACACCCTGTACAACGCTGACAAGCTGTATCTGGCCGATAAGGCTGATGATCTTAAAGGGCTGGGTGTCAGCCATCTGCGCCTGTGCTTTACCACTGAAAACGCGCGTGAATGTGAAGAAGCCGCCTCAGCCTATGTCCACGGCGGGGGGCGCGCGCCCGACCGCATCACCCGCGGACTGTATTACCGGGGCGTTGAATAGCCCCGGACTTTAAAGGAGAGTTGTCATGACTGAAATGAAAATCCAGCGGCTGCCCCATCACGGCCAGGTGCCGCCGCTTCCGGAATACCAGACCGACGGCGCGGCCGCCATGGATTTGCGCGCCTTTTTAGAGCATCCTGTCACCATTCCCGCCAGCGGGCGCAGCCTGATTCCCACCGGCATTGCCATCGAACTGCCCCCGCAGTGCGCGGGGCTGGTCATGGCCCGGTCGGGACTGGCCAACCGCGTGGGGCTGGGTCTTTCCAACGGCGTGGGGCTTATTGACCCCGACTACCGCGGCGAAGTGCTCGTCGCCCTCATCAATCAGGGCGATACCCCCTACACCGTGCAAAACGGCGACCGCATCGCCCAGCTGCTCATCGTGCCCTTTGTCCGGCCCGCGCTGCGCGAGGCTGAGCTGTCCGACAGCACCCGGCAGGACGGCGGCTTCGGCTCGACCGGCGTGCGCTGACGTGGCGGTCATTTTAGCGTCGGCGTCTCCGCGGCGCAGCCAGCTTCTGCGCGGTCTGGGCATTTCCTTTGACGTGCGCCCGGCCAACTGCGACGAACAGTGCGCTGAGCGTGACCCCGGACGTCTGGTGTGCGAGCTGGCCCGGCGCAAGGCCCTGGCGGTGACGGCCGATGCACAGGACACTGTCATCGCCGCCGACACCGTAGTCTGCCTGGACGGCGATATTCTGGGCAAGCCGCATGATGAAGGCGAGGCGCGCGCCATGCTGCGCCGGCTGTCCGGCAACCGGCACACGGTCTTTACCGGCGTTGCCGTACGGCGTGCAGACCGCCTCCTGGTGCGCGCCGAGCAGACCGACGTTTATTTCCGCTCCCTTCCCGACGCATACATCGAGCGTTATGTGCAGTCGGGCGAGCCGCTCGACAAGGCGGGCGCCTACGGCATTCAGGGCGTCGGCGGCGCCTTTGTCCACCGCATTGAAGGGGACTTTTACAATGTCATGGGGCTGCCGCTGTGCACCCTGTGCAAAATGCTTGAGGAAATCGGAGCACAGGCATGAAGATATTTCGTTCCAAGCCATTTTTGTTCATACTCGGCATCGTCATCGCCGCCTGCGTCATCATGGGGGGCGTCTATGCTTTCGGCGGTCCCAACATGCTCAGCGGCGTCATGGGCGCCGTCGTCACACCGCTTGAAAAGGGAGTCAACGCCGTCACTGACTGGGCTTCCGGCATATTCGGATACTTTTACCGCTACAGCTCGCTTCAGGAAGAAAATGCCCGCCTGAAAGAGGAGCTCGCCGACCTGCGCAATCAGCAGCGCGAATACCTCGAAGCGCTCAGCGAAAACGCCGACCTGCGCGAAATGCTCGGCCTGAAGCAAAAGCACCGCGAGTTTGATCTCGAGTACTGCAGCATCGTTTCAGCCTCTGAAGGCAGCTACCGCAGCGGCTTCACCATTGACAAAGGGTCCGTCAACGGCATCGAGGTCGGCGACTGCGTCGTCGTCAGCGAGGGCATGGTCGGCTATGTGTCTGAAGTGGGCCCCAATTACTCTGAGGTGCTCACTGTACTTGACATTTCAACTCATGTGGGCGCGGTTTTGAGCCGCACGCGCGAAACGGCTGTGTCTGAGGGAAGCCTTGAACTTTTGTCAGACGGCCACTTTAAATTGTCCTATCTGCAAAATGACGCCGATGTCGAGCCGGGCGACCTCGTCGAGACATCGGGCTATGGCGGATTGTACCCGCAGGGCCTTCTTCTGGGCACTGTCGTGGAATTTTTGCCCGAAAGTCATGGCATTTCGAGCTATGCCGTCGTCGAACCCGTCGTGCCGCTCGAAGAGCTGAAAAGCGTTTTCGTCGTCAAAAGCTTTGAGGTTGTGCGATGAACGAGCATAAAAACGACATCGTAAAATACTGTGCGTATTCGCTTTTGCTCCTTGCGCTCTATGTCCTGCAAACGGCAAGGGGAACCTCGCTGTCGCTGTGGGGCCTGCAACTTGATGTAATCCCATTTTTCGTTGTGACCCTGGCGCTGTTTGAGGGGCCGTATGGCGCGGGCAGCCTGGGCTTTGCGGCCGGACTGCTGTGCGCTGTCGGCTCACCGGTGCTCGACGGGCTTTTGGCCCTGTACTACGGTGTGCTGGGGGTGCTATGTGGCATGTTTGCCCTGCGCTACATGCGCCGAGTGCTGCCGTCAGCCCTTCTGCTGGGCCTGCTGGCGACTGTGTTCAAGGGAGTCATCGGCTATTTGTTTTATTACGCGCTCTTTTTCAACGCCCCGGCCGGCCGGGCCGCCTTGCTGCTGCTCGGCGACTGCGCTGTTTCACTTTTGCCCGCAGCGCTTGTCTTTTTTATCGTGCGGGCCATTTATCTCCGGTTTGCGGAAAAGGATGAAGCATGAAAGAGAAAAAAAGTCTGACCCGAACAATCGCTTTGTGTGCCTGCATGCTGGCCATTGCCGGCGTGCTGATTTTTCGCATGGCCCAGCTGCAGCTGGTACACGGCGAAGAATACGCCGAAGCCTCGCAGCGCAAAACGCTGCGGACCTATGACGAAAACGCATCACGCGGCGAAATCACCGACCGCAACGGCACGGCGCTGGTCTCAAACAGTGTCGGCTTCGCGTTGGTCATCGACTATTACACATGGGACCGTGACAACCAAAACGACGTCATACTGCGTCTGACCGATATTATGAAAGAAGCCGGGGCGAGCTATAACGATACCCTGCCGCTGAGCAGCACTGAGCCGTTTTACTACACCTACTCCAGCAAGGATTCTGACGACGGCGCCTATCTTTACAGCTTTATTGCCGACCAGGACGAGTGGCCGGCCGATCCTGCGCCCGCCGAGCTAATAGACCTTTTGTGTGAAAAGTACGGTGTGGACGACAGTCTGACCGCCGCGCAGAAGCGCACCATTGTCGGCGTGCGCTTTGAAATGGAGCGCCGCGATTTCTCATCCTACACGCCCTTTACCTTTGCCAGCGATGTTGACATCGAGACGGTGTCGCTTGTTTCTGAGCGTTCGCGCGAGCTGCCCGGCGTCAATATAGAGGTTGAAGACGTGCGCGAGTACGAAACCGACTACGCCGCACACGTCCTCGGCTATATGGGTCTTTTGGATGCAGACGAGTACGCTGAGCTCAAGGACGACGGCTACGCCTATAACGACAGCATTGGCAAGACGGGCATGGAAAAGGCGCTTGAAAGCTATCTGCGCGGCATTGACGGCGAGCGCTCGGTCGAGACCAACATTGACGGCGTCATTTTGAGCGAGTTTATCTCAAAGGAGCCTGAGCCGGGCGACAACTGCGTGCTCACCATTGACCTTGACCTGCAGAAAGCGGCTGAGGACGCGCTTGAGCAGACCATTCTGGACCTGCGGGCAAGCGGCCGCGAGCTGCGCGGCGCCGATGCCGAAGGCGGGGCCGTGGTCGTCATGGACGTCAACACCGGCGAGGTGCTGGCGCTTGCCAGCTATCCGACCTATAACCTTTCGACCTTCCGTCAGGACATCACCGAACTCAATCAGGACCCCGGCCGCCCCATGTACAACCGCGCAGTGCAGGGCGCCTACCCGCCCGGCTCGACCTTTAAAATGGTCACCGCCGTCGCCGGACTGGAAGAGGGCATTATCACCCCCGAAACGCGCATCCGCGACCAGGGCCGGTACATGTATTACGCGCCTGACTACACCCCGGCCTGCTGGATTTACAACGACACCGGCGGAACGCACGGCAATATCAATGTCAGCCAGGCCATTCAGTATTCGTGCAACTACTTTTTCTATGAGGTGTCGCGACTGTTGGGCATCGACAAACTCAACGAGTACGCCAAGCAGTTCGGCCTGGGGCAGCCGACCGGGCTGGAGCTGGGCGAAGCCAAGACCAACCTGGCCGGTCCTGAAAGCCGTGAGGCCAACGGCGGTCCGCGCTGGGAACTGGGCGAGACCATTCAGGCCGGCATCGGCCAGTCTGAACAGCTGTTCAGTCCTGTGCAAATTTGTTCCTATATTGCGACTATCGCCAACGGCGGAACGCGCTACCGGCCTCACCTGCTCAAAGAGGTGTGGAATTATTCCTACACTGAGCAGCTTGAGGTGATTGAGCCCGAAGTCGTCGATACCGTCCAGATGTCAGAAGAGACGCAGCAGGCCATTTTTGAGGGTATGCTGGGCGTCACTACGGAAGACGGCACCGCGTCGTCGCGCTTTCGCAATTATCCCATCGAGGTCGCCGGCAAGACCGGCTCGGCCCAGACTGTGACCGGCACGCGCTCGGCCCATGGCGTGTTTGTCTCATTCGCGCCCTATGATGACCCTGAAATTGCCATCTGCGTTGTCGGCGAATACGCCGGCAGCGGCGGCAACATGGCCCCGGTTGCCATCGCCGTGTACGACGAATACTTTGGGCTGAACCAGGACGAGCCCGAGGAAACCTATGAGGATACAACCAACACGCTGCAGGGTGCAGGTACGGGCGGCAGTACCGTCATTGCGGCTGAGGAATAATTTTTATACTTTAATGCAAAAAGGTCTTGTCGGAATGGAAGAAATCGGTTACAATAGTATGTGGAGAAGTATCTCCATTCTGTCGACAAGCGCCGCCGGCGCCGGATAAATCTTGCAGCTACGGACTCGGGACCGCGCAAGCGTCCCGAGTTGTCTGGTTGTTGCGGCTGCGCCGGGCCAGGGGTCCGGTTCCACTTCCTGCACGGGGGCTCACAGCACGTCCCCGGCGGGGCTGTTATGTGCGCATACGGCAGGCGGCTGTTTTTTCCACAGCCGGGGGGACGGAGCGCGCCCCGGTGGCAATGCTTCTGCAATACGACGAAAGGGCAGTGACATATGGGAACTGCGATACTGGTTGCGTCCGGCAAGGGCGGAACGGGCAAGACCTCTTTCTGCGCCAATGTCGCCGTCGCGCTGTGCGCGATGGGCGAAAAGGTCCTGCTCATCGACGCCGATGCCGGACTGCGCAGCCTGGACCTGGTGCTCGGCATGACCGACAGCCTGCTTTTTTCCTATGCCGATGTCGCACAGGGTGACGCCCTGCTCAAAGAAGCTGCGGTCCATCACCCCATTGTCAAAAACCTGCGCGTTCTGACCGCGCCGGCCGACCCCGCCCGGCGCGACGAAGTCTCTGACGCACAGCTTTGTGCGCTTGTCCGCCGCGCACGCGAGCATTTTACTTATATTCTTATCGACTGCCCTGCCGGGGTAGGACGCGAAATTTCGGCCTTTGCACCCGCGGCCCAGCGGGCTGCCATTGTTTCAACCGCTGACGCGCTGGCTCTGCGCGGCGCACAAAAGGCAGCGCAGACCCTGCGTCAGAGCGGCATTTCTGATGTGCACATTGTCGTCAACCGCATCCGGCGCGGCATGATTGACGCCGGAGCGGCAGTCAACATCGACCGCGCCATGGACGCGTCGGGGCTTTCGCTGCTCGGCGCTGTGCCCGAGGACGATGACGTCGCCGTCTGCGCCGGCAGGGGACAGGTCCTGCTTTTAGAGTCCGAGGGCGACGCCCAGCAGGCCTATTGGAACATCGCGCGCAGACTGCGCGGCGAGCGCGTTCCCCTGCTCAACGGCCTGCGGGGACAATACCAGTAACCCAATCATATAGAATCGGAGGTCAGGCAACGTATGAATATCGCTATTATCGCGCAGAACCGGAAAAAGGAGCTTATGGTGCAATTCTGCATCGCTTATTGCGGCGTGCTCGCCAAGCATGAAATCTGCGCAACAGGCACAACAGGCAAAATGATTATCGACGCAACAGGACTGCGGGTCAACTGCCTGCTTCCCGGCCCCACGGGCGGCGAGCAGCAGATTGCCGCCCGCGTCGCGTACAACGAAATAGATCTTGTACTCTTGTTCCGCGACCCCATGGAAAAGTATGAGCAGCAGGTCGAGATTAACAACCTTCTGCGCAACTGCGACCTCAACAGCATCCCCGTTGCCACCAACGTCGCCACGGCCGAGGTGCTCATTCAGGGTCTGGCGCGCGGCGACCTGGCCTGGCGCGAAATCATCAATCCGGTCGCACGCTGACAGTTGCCGGCGCGCGGTCTCTGTGGCCTAAATTATCCGAAAGGAATATCAATACCATGAACCAGTGTAAAAACCGAGTCTACTGCGGCACGCTCCGCGAGAGCGATGCAGGAAAAGCTGTCACCGTCTACGGCTGGGTCGCCCGTGCGCGCGACCTGGGCGGACTGATTTTTGTCGACGTGCGAGACCGCACGGGCATTGTTCAGTGCGTGTTTGACCAGACCGACGACCGCGGTTTGTTCGATCAGGCGGCTGCGCTGCGCAGCGAGTTCACGGTTGAGATTACCGGCGCCGTGCGCCCCCGCGCGTCGGTCAACGACAAAATCCCCACCGGCCGCGTCGAAATTCTGGCAAACGGCCTGCGCATTTTTGCCCGTGCCGAAACCCCGCCCTTTGAAATTTCAGACGACGTGGCGGTCAACGACACCCTGCGCCTGACCTATCGTTACCTTGACCTGCGCCGTCCGTCGCTGCAGCACTGCCTGGCGCTGCGCCACCAGATTATGCAGCTGACGCGCAGCTATTTTGCAGAAAACGACTTTCTGGAAATCGAGACTCCCATTCTGACCAAGTCGACTCCCGAAGGGGCACGCGATTACCTTGTGCCCTCGCGCGTACATCCCGGCGAGTTCTACGCTCTTCCGCAGTCGCCCCAGCAGTATAAGCAGCTTTTGATGCTGGCCGGCTTTGACCGGTACATGCAGATTGCCCGCTGCTTCCGCGACGAGGACCTGCGGTACGACCGCCAGCCCGAGTTTACCCAGATCGACCTTGAAATGAGCTTTGTCGACGTCGACGACGTCATTGCCGTGCAGGAAGGCTTTGTCAAGCGTCTGATGCATGAAATCAAGGGCATTGACATCGAGACTCCCATTCCGCGCATGACCTATCACGAGGCCATGTCCCGCTTTGGCTCGGACAAGCCTGACCTGCGGTTCGGCTATGAGCTGTGCGACCTGACCGAGCTGGCCCGCGGCTGCGGCTTCTCGGTCTTTGAGTCAGCCGCCGGGGCCGGCGGACTGGTCGCGGGCATCAACATCGACGGCGGCGCAAAAATGAGCCGCAAAGAGATTGACTCGCTCGGCGAATATGTCAAGACCTACCGCGCCAAGGGCCTGGCATGGCTCAAGGTCGCGGAAAGCGGCGAGCACAGCTCGTCCTTTGCCAAATTCGTGCCCGAGGACCGTCTGCGCGCCATCATGGACAGGGCCGGCGTCAAGCCGGGCGACCTGCTTTTGTGCGTGGCCGACAGCGACGTCGAGCTGGCGCAGAATGCACTGGGCAACCTGCGCTGCGAGGTTGCGCGCCGCATGAATGTCATCCCCGAAAACACCTGGAAGTTTTTGTGGGTCGTCGACTTCCCGCTTTTCGAGTACGGCGAAGACGACGACGGCAATACCCGTCTGTACGCCAAGCATCACCCGTTCACAGCGCCTGTCGACGAGGACATTCCGCTGTTTGAGACCAATCCCATCGCCATGCGTGCCAAGGCCTATGACATCGTGCTGAACGGCACCGAGATTGGCGGCGGCTCCATCCGAATCCACCAGCCCGAGGTGCAGAGCGCCATGTTCCGCGCCCTGGGCATCAGCGATGAAGATATCAAGGCCCGCTTCGGCCACATGATCAACGCCTTCAAGTACGGCGCGCCGCCGCACGGCGGCATCGCCTACGGTCTGGACCGCATTGTCATGCACATGGCGGGTACGGAAAACATCCGCGACGTCATCGCCTTCCCCAAGGTGCAGAACGCCTCCGAGCTCATGATGGGCAGCCCCTCGACGGTCGACGAGCGTCAGCTGCGCGACCTGTCCATCAAAGTGGATATTCAGAAAAAGCAATAAACAGACGCTCCTGCGCCGGTACGGTGCAGGAGCGTTTAAAAAGGAAATCTCATATGGTCACGATTATACCTTTTACTGCGGACAAAATCGATCTTGTTATCGCGTTTGAAAAGCAGCTGCGTGCCGAAGAGCCCAATACCTATTACTGGGAGCCCGATGCCACGTATGTCCAAAAGCTTCACGACAGCTTTTGTGATACACGCTTTCAAACTGCCATTTCATTGCTGGCAATGCGCGGTGGCAAAGTCGTCGGAAGAATTGAAGCATCTCTTATCACCAGTCGATGCGACGCCTGTTGCTGCTCAGCATATCTCGACTGGATCTGCGTGCTCAAAAGCGAACGTCATCAGCATATTGGGCAAATAATGCTTCGTGAATTGCGTTCCGCTCTCAAGAAGTCCGGTGTTGAAGTTCTCATTGCTCTGATAGCGAAGAATAAAGAATCACAACGTTTTTATCACTCGGTTGAAAATGCATCTATTCATGATGAAGGTATCTGGATAGAGGTATAGCGTTTCGGCATTCAAAGGGAGCGGATTTGAATCCGCTCCCTTTTTGGGTTTATGCTACAATTCAGGTACGACGCGGCCGCCAAAGAATTGCTCAAAGGCGTAGGCCGCGCGGAACAGCGTGGGCTCGGAAAAGGCTGTTCCGATAAAGGTCAGTCCGATGGGGTGGCCGGTGTCAGCACCTGCACCGATTGGCACCGTGATGGCCGGGTACCCCGAAGACGGCGGGATATTGTTCCAGCCAGCCATAACAATGCACGACAGGTCGTGCTGGCGCAGCAGACCGTCGACCAGGGCGCGGGTCTCGCGCAGAGTCCTGGCCCGGCTTCGCAGATAGCCGGGCTCGGTCAGCGTGCCGCTCGTGCGGTGCTGCGCCTCAAGGGCGATGGACTGCCCATATTGCAGGCAGCGCTCGGGGTTTGCATTGTTAAAGTCGATCATGTCCAAAAGCGTGCGCGCTCCCGGGTCGGGGCAGGTCGAAAGGTAGGCGTTGAGGCACTGCTTGAACTCATAGAGCAGAATACTGGTCTGCCAGTCGCCGCCGTACCTGGGCAGGGGAGTATCAACCGTCACAGCCCCGGCCTGTTCCAGCGCGGCAAAGGCCCGCTCGGCCAGCACCTGATGCTCGTCAGGCAGATGCTCGAGGTTGACGCGGCTGACGCCGACGCGCATCCCGCGCAGTCCCGCAGGGTCGAGAAAGGCAGTAAAGTCCCGGCAGTACGGCTCAATGGCCCCGGTGGCCGGGTCGTCGGGATCAGGGCCCGCCAGCACGGTCAGCAGCGCCGCGGCGTCGGCCACGGTGCGCGTCAGGGGGCCGGCGGTGTCCTGCGCCGTACAGATGGGAATGATGCCGGTGCGGCTGACCAGCCCCTTGGTCGGCTTGACCCCGACGATACTGTTCCAGTTGGCGGGGCAGAGAATCGACCCGCTCGTCTCAGTCCCCACCGCTGCGGCGCACAGGTTGGCCGCCACGGCGACGGCGCTGCCCGCGCTCGACCCGCCGACGTCAAGGCCCTCGCCGTAGGGACTGCGCACCGCGCCCCCGCGCGAGCTGAAGCCGTTGCGCATACCGTGGGTGAGAAAGTTGGCCAGCTCGGTCAGGTTGGCCTTACCCAGAATGACCGCGCCCGCGTCCCGCAGGCGGGTGACAATATGCGCGTCAAAGGCCGCATAGTTGTCTGCCAGCGCCAGCGAGCCCGCGCTGGTGTGCATTTTGTCATGGGTGTTGATGTTGTCCTTGATGAGCACCGGCACGCCGTGCAGCGGTCCGCGCGGCCCCTTTTGGGCGTATTCGCGGTCCAGCGCCTCGGCAATATCGACGGCATCAGGGTTGATTTCGAGCACAGCGTTGAGCGCCGGACCCTCGCGGTCAATATCCGCAATGCGCTCAAGGTACCGCAGCGTCAGCTCGAGCGACGTCAGCTCTCCGGATGCAAAGGCCTGTGCAATGGTCTGAAAAGTAGCTTCGCAAAGCTCAAACATATTTTCACCTCTTTGTGTTGTCTGCTGTGGAATTGTCCGCGTGTTTGTGCTAAAATGTGTAAAGACTATCAGCCGCATGATGTGCGGCTTTTTTGCGGGGTGAGAAAGAAATGCGAAAGAAAAGGGCTCTTGCCGTTGTCTATGCTGTCGAAAGGAGCGTGATACATCTTTAAAACAACGGAGGCAGACTATGTATAACATTCCCAGTCCGCACGCGGTTTTCCCCAATGCGTACAAAACCTCGTGCTTTATTAAAAACGTCGTCACCGCGCCCAACATTTTCATCGGCGACTACACCTATTATGACGACCCTGTTGACCCGGCCGGCTTTGAAAAAACAACGTGCTGTTCAATTACCCCGAGTTCGGGGACCGGCTTATCATTGGCAAGTTCTGCGCCATCGCCTCAGGCACCAGGTTTATCATGGGCCCGGCCAATCACCGCATGAGCAGCGTCACGACCTATCCGTTCCATGTGTTCGGCGGGGTGTGGAGCGAGCGCACGCCCGACCATCTCTCTGAGCTTCCGCGCAAGGGCGACATCGTGGTCGGCAATGATGTGTGGCTCGGCCGCGAAAGCGTCGTCATGCCGGGCGTTCACATCGGTGACGGCGCCATCGTCGCGGCGTACTCTGTGGTGACGCGCGACATTCCGCCCTACTGCATCGCGGGCGGCAATCCTGCACGCCTGATTCGCCAGCGCTTTTCCGACGAGCTGACCGCCCTTCTGCTTCAGCTCAGGTGGTGGGATTTTGACCCGGAAACACTGGCTGAAGTTCTGCCGCTTTTGTGCGAGCCTGACCTTGAAAAGGCGGCGCAGGAGCTGAAAAAGTACCTGAACTGCTAGACCGGTTCTTCCAAAAGGGCGAAAGCTGCGCTTTCGCTCTTTTTTGCTGCCTTACAGCAGAGACGACGGCTGATCTTCCGGCTCAAAGTCAAGGATATTGATGATGTGGCGGATATGGCAGGCCATGGCAAAGCGCGCGCCCTGCGCATCGCGCTTTTCGAGATAATCGACCAGCATTTCATTGTCGCGCAAAACGGTGCCCGGCAGCAGCTGGTGGGTGCCGCGCACCGACCAGGTGTCGGCAATGGCTTTATTGATAATGGGGATGAGCTGTTCCATAAACTGATTGTGCGACGCTGTGACAAAGGCATGGTGAAAAACAAGGTCCGCATTGGCCCAGTCGCCGCCCGTGTGGATGCAGTGCGCCACTTCGCGGGCACAGCGGATAATCTCTGCAATCTCTTCATCGGTTCCGCGGGCGCAGGCCAGCATGGCCGTGGGCGGCTCAATCATCATGCGTATTTCAAACAGGTCCTGCAGCCGCAAACGCACCGACTCGAGCTGCGACAGGCCGATGTCGCGCTTGAAATTGGTGCGGTCGGCGACAAAGGTGCCGCGCCCGCGCCGCACCTCGACATATCCCTGTGCGGCCAGCGACCGCACTGCCTCGCGCAGCGTTGTGCGGCTGACGCCGAACAGCTCGCACAGCTCGGCCTCGTTGGGCAGTTTCTGCCCCGGCCCCAGGTGCGGGTCAGAAATAATCATTTGAAAAATACGGTCAGCTGTCTGGTCGGTCAGCCTGGCAGACATAGGCACTGTCCTCGATTCCTGTAAGATTGCATTTTTTGTTTTATTTTATTATCTCACAAAAGGTTTTTTTTCGCAAGCGCTTGACATATGATGATGTATGCGGTATGATGACATCATACAACTTTAGATTAAATAATACGTCTGGAGGTCTTTTCATGAGCGAGCCGCGCGAACTGATGGTTGTCGACGGCAACGAAGCCGCCGCTTATGTTGCCTACGCATTTTCTGAAATTGCCGCCATTTACCCCATTACCCCCTCGTCGCCCATGGCGGAAAAAACCGACGAATGGTCGGCCAACGGACGCAAAAACCTGTTCGGCCAGACGGTTTCGCTCGTCGAAATGCAGTCCGAGGCCGGCGCTATCGGCGCTGTACACGGCGCTCTTGAGGCGGGCTCGCTGGCTACTTCCTTTACATCATCACAGGGCCTGATGCTGATGATTCCGGTCCTGCACCGTATCAGCGGCACCAAACAGCCGGCTGTGCTGCACGTTGCGGCCCGCACGGTCGGAACCCATGCCATGTCCATTTTCGGTGACCATTCCGACGTCATGAACTGCCGCCAGACCGGCTTTGCCATGCTGTCGACGGGCAGCGTGCAGGAGGTCATGGACTTGGCCGGCGTCGCGCACCTGGCCGCCATTGAGGGACGCATCCCCTTTATGCACTTTTTTGACGGCTTCCGCACCAGCCATGAAATCCAGAAGATTCGCGCCATTCCGTACAGCGAGTTCGGCAAAATGCTCAACTGGGATGCTGTCGAACAGTTCCGTGCCGCAGCGCTCAACCCTGACCATCCGACGCTGCGCAACACGGTGCAGAATCCCGATGTTTACTTCCAGTTCCGTGAAGCCAACAACCGCTTTTACGACGAACTGCCCGACATCGTGGAAAAGTACATGGGCAAAATCAACGCCTTCACGGGTGAGGATTACCACCTGTTCAACTACTACGGCGCCCCTGATGCCGAGCGGGTCGTCGTCGCCATGGGCTCGGTGTCCGGCGCGGCGCGCGAGGCTGTGGAGTACCTCAACGCCCGCGGCGAAAAGGTCGGCTATTTGCAGGTGCGGCTGTTCAACCCGTTCTCGACCCGGCATTTCCTGGCCGCTCTGCCCAAAACCGTGCGCTCCATTGCGGTGCTCGACCGCTGCAAGGAAATGGGCACTGCCGGCGAGCCGCTGTACCTGACCGTGTGCGCCTCCTTTGCCAACCAGCCCGGCGCTCCGCTCATCATCGGCGGCCGCTACGGCCTGTCATCCAAAGATACAACGCCGGCGCAAATCAAGGCGGTCTTTGACAATCTCGCGGCCGCGCAGCCCCTGCCGTCCTTTACCATCGGCATTGTCGACGACGTGACGCACCGGTCGCTGCCTGTGGGCGAGGACCTGCCGCTTGACCAGCAGGGCATGGTCAGCTGCAAATTCTGGGGTCTCGGGTCGGACGGCACGGTGGGCGCCAACAAAAACTCCATCAAAATCATCGGCGAAAACACCGATATGTACACCCAGGCCTATTTTGAATACGACACGAAAAAGTCCTTTGGCATCACCAAATCGCACCTGCGCTTTGGCAAGCATCCCATTTTGTCTACCTATCTGGTGCGCCAGGCTGACTTTATCGCCTGCCACAATCAGTCCTTCCTTTACAAATACGATATTGTGCAGGAGCTCAAGCCGGGCGGAACGGTCCTTCTCAACTGCCACTGGAGTGCCGACGAAGTCGAACAGCACCTGCCGGCATCCATCAAACGCATCCTTGCCGAGCGCAAAGCGCGTCTTTTCATCATCGACGCCAACGCCATTGCCCAGGAAATCGGGCTGGGCAACCGCATCAGCATGGTTTTGCAATCGGCCTTTTTCAAGCTGGCCAACATCATCCCGCAGGATGACGCGGCGCGGTACATGAAGGCGGCCGCTGAAAAGAGCTTCCGCAAAAAGGGCGAAAAAATCGTGCAGCTCAACTGGACGGCCATTGACCGCGGCGCGGGCAGCGTCGTCGAGGTTCCGGTGCCCGAAAGCTGGCGCACCTGTCCGGACGATGCCCCTGCAGCGCAGGACGACGCCCCGGACTTTATCAAAAACATCCTGCGCCCCATCAACGCGCAGAAGGGCGACGACCTGCCCGTTTCGACCTTTGTCGGGTACGAAGACGGCACCATGCCCATGGGCACCACGGCCTATGAAAAGCGCGGCATTGCCACGCAGATTCCCGTGTGGGACCCGCAGCAGTGCCTGCAGTGCAACCGCTGCTCTTATGTCTGTCCGCACGCCGTACTGCGCCCCTATCTGCTCGACGAGGCAGAGGCCGCCGCAGCGCCGGCCGGCTTTGCCATGGCACAGGCCAAGGGCCCGGGCGCTGAAAAATACCGCTACAGCCTGCAAATCAGCGAAATGGACTGCACCGGCTGCGGCAGCTGCGTCTCGTGCTGCCCCGCTTCCGGCAAAGCCCTGCGCATGGAGCCGGTCGAACGCGAGCTGACGGTCACCGACGCATGGCGTTACGGCCTGACTGTCACTGAAAAGCCTGTTTTCGACGTCTCAACGGTCAAGGGCAGCCAGTTTAAGCGTCCGCTGTGCGAGTTTTCAGGCGCGTGCGCCGGCTGCGGCGAGACTCCTTACGCCAAGCTTCTGACCCAGCTGTTCGGCGACCGCATGTACTGGGCCAACGCCACCGGCTGTTCACAGGCCTGGGGCGCCGCCATGCCGTCCATCCCCTATACCGTCAACCAGCAGGGTAAGGGCCCGGCGTGGAGCAATTCACTGTTTGAAAACAACGCCGAGTTCAGTCTGGGCATGGCGCTTTCGGTCAAGCAGCAGCGCCGCCGCGTGCGCCAGGCCGTCGAACAGCTCGATTCGCTGACCGACGCACTGCACGCCCCCATTGCCCGCTGGCTCGAGACCTTTGACGACATTCACGCGTCGGCCGACGCATCTGACGCGCTGGCTGACGCCCTCGCACAAGCCGAGCTTTCAGGTGAAGCCGCCGTGCTGCGCGACCGCATTTTGCAGCAGCGCGACCAGCTGGCCAAAAAGACCATCTGGATGTACGGCGGCGATGGCTGGGCCTATGATATCGGCTACGGCGGGCTGGACCACGTCATCGCGCTGGGCGAGGACGTCAACGTCTTTGTCATCGATACCGAGGTTTATTCCAACACCGGCGGCCAGTCGAGCAAGGCGACACCGCTCGGCGCTGTGGCACAGTTCCAGGCGTCCGGCAAAAAGAGCGCCAAAAAGGACCTGGGCAAAATGATGATGAGCTATGGCAACTGCTATGTGGCGTCGGTTGCCATGGGCGCTGACATGAACCAGCTGGTCAAGGCCGTCACCGAGGCTGAAGCCTTCCCCGGTCCGTCGGTCATCGTCGCCTACACTCCCTGTATCTCACACGGCATCAAGGCCGGTATGGATAAGGTTCAGCAGGAGATGAAGTGGGCTGTCGACGCCGGATACTGGACTTTGTACCGCTACAATCCGCTGGCCGAAAAGCCCTTTACCCTCGATTCCAAAGCGCCCAGCCTTGATTACGAAGACTTCCTGCGCGGCGAATCGCGGTACTCGGCGCTTGACATCACTTTCCCCGAAAACGCCAAAGAGCTGTTTGCGCGCGCGGCTGAACAGGCACGTCAACGCTATGAAAGCTACGCCAAAATGGCAGAGCGTCAATAACAGAAGTATTCAATCCACAGACAGGATTTTCTGGTGTGTGCGCCCTGGGCGCAGCAAAAAGAGAGGCACGGGCCTCTCTTTTTTGTTTATCCGGGTGCAGTTTTGTGATATACTGAAAGCACTCATCTGCAAGGAGACTGACACATGGATGCAACGCCCCGTCTGCCGGCCGTACTTCGCTCTGCCGCATGGGAGGAATGGGCCGGTGAAGAGCAGTCGCTGTGCGGCGTGCGCATCAGCGGCGCGCCAACTGACAACCAAGAGTTTTATAAATATGAAATCCGACAGTCCGTATTGGAAAACTGCCACATCGACGGCTGCGATTTTACCGGCAGCGCCTTTTATGATGTGGAGTTTCGTGGGTGCAGCCTGCGTAACAGCATGTTTGCAGACGCGTATTTTGAGCGCTGCCTGTTTGCCGGATGCACCTGCATCGGTGCGCGGATGCCCGGCGTGGTGATGAAAAATGTGCAGTTTGAGGACTGCGACCTGCACTACGCATCTCTTGACCGCGCACGGCTGACGGCGGTAACGCTGCGCCGCTGCGACCTGAGCGAGGCTGCCCTGACCGAGCTGCGGCTGCGCTCTCTGGAAGTGCAGGAGTGCAGACTCGTCAAAACCAGCTTTTTCAAGACAGCGCTTGCAGGGGTGGACTTTTCCTCGTGCGAGCTGGCCGGGCCGGTCGTTTCATCGCCGCCCGCTGAGCTCAAAGGCGCCATCATTGCACCCGAGCAGGCCGCCGGTCTGGTCAGCCTGCTCGGCGTTAAAATTAAAAAATGACGAAAGCTGTATGAAGAAAGCGATGAAAAACGCCTGCTTTCCCGGGGCGCACTGCCGCTTTGCTGCTTTACAAAAAGAATTATTTCCCGTTGACTTTTTGTTTTATGCGTGTTATACTAAAATTGTATTTTAGATGAAACGATCGTGCTCACATGTTTTTGTAAGGCCTTGTTCGTTTATGTCTTACAAAAGCATGTGAGCTTTTTCGTTCTCCGGAGTACGACTATTTGAATAAGGAGGTACCTGACATGAATACGGGTACGGTAAAGTGGTTCAACGAGGCCAAGGGGTTTGGCTTCATCTCTAACGACAACGGCGGCGACGACGTCTTTGTCCACTTCTCGGCCATCCTGGTCGACGGCTTCAAGACCCTGAGCGAGGGCCAGAAGGTCTCTTTTGACGTGGAAGAAGACCCCCGCAATGCCGGCAAGCTGCGCGCCGTCAACGTCAAGCCCCTGTAAATAAACGAACAGAGCCCGCCTTCAGGCGGGCTCTTTCTTTTGCCAGCAGCCGGGATCAGCGCAGCCCGGGGAAGTCCATCTGGCGCAGAGCCTCGTACACGACAACAGCCACCGAGTTCGCCAGGTTGAGGCTTCGCGCATCCTCGCGCATGGGAATGCGCAGCGCGCGGTCGTAATCGGCAAAAATCATTTCTTCGGGCAGGCCGCGCGTCTCGCGGCCGAACATCAGATAGTCGCCGTCAGCAAACTGCACGTCGCAATGGCGCTTTTTGGCTTTGGTCGTCGCCATCCACGGCCGCGCGCCGGGGTTTTGGCGATAGAACTCGTCAAGACTTTGGTACACCGTCAGATCAACCATGGGCCAGTAGTCCAAGCCGGCACGGCGCACGTGCTTTTCGTCCACCGAAAAGCCCATGGGCTCGATCAGATGCAGCCGTGACCGCGTGGCCGCACAGGTGCGAGCGATATTGCCGGTGTTCTGGGGAATTTCCGGCTCGAGCAGCACGATATTGAGCAAAACAAATCACCTCGGCCCCTATCATACACTGTCCGCCGTTTTTTCTCAAGTCCGGGCAAAAAATGATGTCCTGTGTAAAAGGACAAACCACCGCTAATTTTCCACTATATATTTCGATATTTGTCTTTTTACACAGGACAAAATCTATTTTTATTTTTAGTTGAAATCCCCCGAAATATTTCGTAATACACACGAATTTTCATAAAACCCTGTGTTTGACCCTTGCAATTCTTCACATTTGTGATACAATTTGAGTATGTATCAAAACAACCCACCGCACAATACTGAACAGGAGTTGAGGCAAAATGGCAATCCCCACCATGATGGACGCTCTGGTCAAGACCGAGCCCGGCAAGGGCCTTGTACTCAAGCAGGTCCCGGTGCCCGAAGTTGGCGCGGGTGAAGTCCTGATCAAGATCCACAAGACCGCCATCTGCGGCACTGACGTACACATCTACAACTGGGATCCGTGGAGCCAGCAGCATGTGACGCCGCCCAACATCATCGGCCACGAGTATGTCGGCGAGATTGCGGCGCTGGGTGCCGGCGTCAACGAATTCTCCATCGGACAGCGCGTCTCGGGCGAGGGGCACATCGTCTGCGGACAGTGCCGCAACTGCCGCGCCGGCAACAAGCACTGGTGCAAACACACAAAGGGTGTCGGCGTTGAACGCCCGGGCGCCTTTGCCCAGTACCTGTGCATTCCGGCCACCAACGTGGTGCCCATTTCCGAAAGCCTGCCTGAAGATATCGTCGCCTTTTTCGACGCCTACGGCAACGCCACGCACACGGCGCTGATGTTTGACGTCGTTGGCGAGGACGTGCTCATCACCGGGGCCGGCCCCATTGGCATGATGGCTGTGGCCATCGCCCGCTTCTGCGGCGCGCGTTCGGTCTTTATCACCGATGTCAACCAGTACCGCCTCGATCTTGCCAAAAAGATGGGCGCGACCGAAGCGGTCAATCTCAAGACCGACAACATTGAAGAGCTGATGAAAAAGCATCACATCGTCGAAGGCTTTGACGTGGGCATGGAAATGTCGGGCAGCGGCGCGGCTCTCAACCAGCTTCTCGGCCTGATGCGCAACGGCGGCAAGGTCGCGCTTCTGGGCATTGCCGGCCCGGGCACTGTCATTGACTGGAACGACGTCATCTTCAAGGGCCTGACCCTGCAGGGTATTTACGGCCGCAAGATGTTTGAAACCTGGTACAAAATGGGTGCCATGATTGACGGCGGCCTGGATTTAAGCCCCATCGTCACCCACCGCTTCCACTACACCGACTTTGAAAAAGGCTTTGCCGCCATGAACTCGGGCGAGTCGGGCAAGGTCATTCTGAGCTGGGTATAAGCCCATCTGCAACGCTGGTGAAAAGGAGACTGTTTTCATGAAAGACGCTTTGAAGATTTATCAGAAAGAGCTGGAATCCATCCGCGAGTCGGGCACTTACAAGGATGAGCGCATCATCACCACGCCTCAAAAGGCCCGCATTGATACGACAAAGGCCAACGGCGTGCTCAACATGTGCGCCAACAACTACCTCGGCCTGTCCAATAACCCCGAGCTCATCAAAGCTGCCAAAGACAGCTACGACAAGTGGGGCTTCGGCCTGTCGTCGGTTCGCTTTATCTGCGGCACCCAGGGCATTCACAAAGAGCTCGAGAAAAAAATCTCGACCTTTTTGGGCATGGACGACACCATTCTGTACTCCTCGTGCTTTGACGCCAACGGCGGCCTGTTTGAGACCCTTCTGACGGCCGAAGACGCCGTCATCTCGGACGAGCTCAACCACGCCAGCATCATCGATGGTGTTCGCCTGTGCAAGGCCAAGCGCTTCCGCTACAAAAACAACAACATGGAAGACCTCGAGGCTCAGCTCAAGGCCGCCGACGAGCAGGGCGCCCGCATCAAGCTGATTGCCACTGACGGCGTTTTCTCGATGGACGGCTATATTGCCAACCTCGTGGGCATCTGCGATCTGGCCGACAAGTACAACGCCCTGGTCATGGTCGACGACAGCCACGCCGTCGGCTTTATGGGCGCGCATGGCCGCGGCACGCCTGAGCACTGCGGCGTGATGGACCGTGTTGACATCATCACCGGCACCCTGGGCAAGGCTCTGGGCGGCGCTTCGGGCGGCTACACTTCGGCCCGGCAGGAAATTGTCGACCTGCTGCGTCAGCGCTCGCGTCCGTACCTGTTCTCCAACACCCTGGCCCCGGCCATTGCCGCTGCGTCCATCAAGGTTTTTGACATGCTTAGCGAGTCGACCGCTCTGCGCGACAAGGTGCATGAGAACGCCCGTTACTTCCGCGCCGAGATGGAAAAGGCCGGCTTTGACCTGCTGCCCGGCGAGCACCCCATCGTGCCCGTTATGCTCTATGACGCCAAAATTGCCAACGAATTCGCCGCCCGGATGCTCGACAAGGGCGTGTACGTCGTCGGATTCTGCTATCCTGTCGTGCCCAAGGGCCGCGACCGCATCCGCACCCAGATTTCGGCTGGCCACACCAAAGAAGACCTCGACTTCGCCGTTCAGTGCTTTAAGGAAGTCAAGGCCGAAATGGGTCTGTAAATTTTCAAACAAGCTGCAAGGCAGGGCCGCGCGCCCTGCCTTGTTTTTTGCCGCCTTTGTGGTACAATAGAGGTACATGCAAAATTGAGGAGAGATGTAAGATGAGTGAAGCCTGCACCCACGACTGCAGCACCTGCGGCGAGGATTGCCCCTCGCGCCAGGGCCCGCAGAGCTTTCTCGAGCCGCAGAACGCACAGTCTGAAATCCGGCGCGTCGTCGCCGTTGTCAGCGGCAAGGGCGGCGTCGGCAAAAGCCTTGTCACCTCGCTGCTGGCTGTTATAGCACAGCGCCGCGGCCTGAAAACCGCCGTTCTGGACGCCGATGTCACCGGCCCGTCCATTCCCAAAGCCTTTGGCGTACACGGTCACGCCATGGGCACTGAAGACGGCATTTTCCCCGCCGAGACCTCGACCGGCATCAAGCTCATGTCGGTCAACCTGCTTTTGCAGAATGAGACCGACCCGGTGGTGTGGCGCGGCCCTGTTATCGCCGGCACAGTCAAACAGTTCTGGACCGACGTACTGTGGGGCGACGTTGACCTGATGCTGGTCGACTGCCCGCCAGGCACCGGCGATGTTCCGCTGACTGTTTTCCAGTCCCTGCCCGTCGACGGCATCGTCGTCGTCACCTCGCCGCAGGAGCTGGTGTCCATGATTGTCGGCAAGGCTGTCAAAATGGCCGACATGATGAACATTCCCGTGCTGGGCATTGTCGAGAACATGTCGTATTTCGAGTGTCCCGACTGCCACAGCCGGCACGCCATTTTCGGCGACAGCCATGTAGATCAGGTGGCCGCTGATCACGGCATTGAAACTGTAGCCCGCATGCCCATTAGCCCCAAGCTGGCCGCTGCGGCGGACAAGGGTTTGCTCGAGCTGTTTGACGGCGACTGGCTTGACGGTTTGGCCGACATTGTATTCGGTGAAAAAGCAGAATAGAAAAGGGAGCCCCGCGGGGCTCCCTTTTCTGCCTGGTTTAATAAATCGGAGGCAGGAACATCCACAAATCTGTGGCGTAAATTCTTGACAGCGATTCAAGGCCAAAGCCGTTGTCGCGGTATTCCCTGATGATTCCGTCCTCATTGACAAAATGCGGGTTGGAAATCTCAGTCGGGAAAATATCGTCATAGGGTATGATGGAATGGATCATGCCGTTTCCTCCCCTGTCTGGGGCGCCTTTGCGTCCCGAATCATGGCGTGCAGGCACGAGAGCGCCTCGTGCAGACTGCCCAGCGCGTCACAAAGTCCCAGCTCGACGGCATCCTTTCCGTATACGACGCTGCCGACGTCATTGGTCAGCTCACCCGTCCGCAGCATAAGCTCGCGAAAGGTTTCGGGCCTGATCTTTGAATTTTCACAGACGAAGTTGACAATCCGCTCCTGGATTTTCTCAAAATACGTCATGGTCTGCGGCACGCCGATGACGGTGCCGTTCAGGCGCACCGGGTGGATGGTCATGGACGCTGTCGGCGCAATAAAGCATTTTTTGGCTGAAACGGCCAATGGCACGCCGATGGAATGTCCGCCGCCCAGTACCAGCGAGACGGTCGGCTTTTTCATGCCGGCAATCAGCTCGGCAATAGCCAGCCCGGCTTCGACGTCGCCGCCCACTGTATTGAGCAGAATGAGCAGCCCGTCGATGTCGGGCGCTTCTTCAATCGCCGCCAGCTGCGGCATGACGTGTTCATACTTTGTCGTCTTGTTCTGCGGCGGCAGAACCTGGTGACCCTCGATCTGTCCGACAATGGTCAGGCAGTGAATACTCGAGCGTCCTGATTCCATGGTGACGGAACCGGTTTTTTCGATTTCGTCAGCGCGGTTCAGCGCTTCGTTTTCGCCGTTTTTGTCCTGATTCTCTTTCTGCACGAAAACACCCCCGCGCATTATTGTGCACGGGGGCAATTTTTTTATGCCGCATGTTTATCTGCCATATTTTTGCAGGCAAAAACGCGCTTTTTTTAAAAAATCTTCGCGCGGGGCGTCGTTGATCAACACGACGTCACAGCGGGAAAAATAATAGTCATCACCGGGCTGCGCACGCAGGCGCGCGCGGGCCTGCTCAGGCGAAATGCCGTCGCGCTCGACAATGCGCCCGACCGAAAGCTCCTCGGGCGAAAGCACGGCGCAGGTGGCCGTGCAGGCTCGGTCCAGCCCGCTCTCAAACAAAAGCGGCACGTCAAGCACAATGGCGCGCGCTCCCTTTGTCCCGGCCTGCGCAATGCGCGCGTCAATCTCGCGCAGGACAAAGGGGTGGGTGATGGCGTTCAAGTCCTGCCGCGCCGCCTCGTCTCCGAAAACACGGCGCGCCAGGGCCCGGCGGTCAATGCCGTCCGGCCCGGCCTCGTCGGGAAAGCGCGCTGCGAGAGCGCCGCGCATATCGGCGCTGTTTTGCAGCAGCTCCGCATAAACGGCATCAGCGTCAATCGCGTCAAAACCCATTTCGACAGCCAGACGGGTCAGAAGGCTTTTTCCGCATCCCGAGCGTCCGGTGACGCCGAGCACGGGCAGCCCCAGAGGCACGACATTAAAGCCCGCCGACTTGTGCAGGCGGTTGCGCACCGCCGCGCCCTCGCCCCACGGGCGGCAGCCCTGGGCCAGGATGCGCGTGCACGGCAGCTCGTCAAAGGCGCGCAGCGCAGAAAACAGCCGCCGTCCCTGCTCGCCGATATTCCAGCTCGGGCCGTAGCACAAGACGTTCGGAATGTCTGAAAACCATTCTTTGCAGTCGTCAAAACACAAAACCCCGTCGCCGGGCTGTAAAAGGCCCGCTATGTGCGCCGCTGTGCGCGACGGCGCGCCGTCAAAGACCGTGACCGGCGCCTTTGGCGCGTAATGCCGGTACTTCATGCCGGGCGCGCGCGGGCGTTCTCCGCTGCCGAGCGGGCGGATAACTGCCTCGTCAACCTCGGTCACACCCAGCGCCTCTTCAATCATCTCCAGCGTCACGGCGCCGGGGCGTAAAATGCGCGGATGCTCGCCCGTCAGGTCGACGACCGTCGACTCAACGCCCACCGCACAGGGACCGCCGTCCAAAACGGCGTCAATTCTTCCGTCCATGTCCTGCAAAACATCGGCCGCCGTTGTCGGCGACGGCCGGCCGGACGCATTGGCAGACGGGGCGGCCAGCGGCACGCCAGCGCGTCGGATGACGTCAAGCGCCAGCGGGTGCGCAGGCATCCGCACGCCGACCGTCGAAAGTCCGGCGCTGACGCAGGCGGGCACGGCCGGAGTCTTGGGCAGCACCATGGTCAGCGGGCCGGGCCAGAAAGCGCGGGCCAGGGTCAGCGCACGCTCAGGCACACTTTCCCACAGCTGAGAAAGCTGTGAAAGGTCGCTGATGTGAACGATGAGCGGATTGTCAGACGGGCGGCCCTTGGCCGCAAACACCCGGGCCACCGCGTTTTCGTCAAGCGCCGACGCGGCCAGCCCGTACACCGTTTCAGTCGGAATGGCGACAACGCCGCCGGCATGCAGAATCTCACCGGCGCGTGCCGCACCCTGCGCGTCAGGCTGCAGGCGAAGCGTGTTCACCGCGCTCACCGCGTCTTTCCGCAGAAATGACGCTCGTACAGGCGCATGGACTGCGCGATAATCTCGGCCGCCTCTTCACGGCCCATGACGTCGCTCGGCGCCGTCGTCTTGTGCTCCAGGCTTTTGTAAACCTCAAAAAAGTTGATAATCTCATTGGAAACATGGGGCGGCAGCTGGGTGATATCCTGGTAAAAGCTCCATGTCGGGTCGCCGACGGGAATGGCGATAATCTTGTCGTCAATCTCGCCGCCGTCAGTCATGCGGATGGCGCCGATGGGATAGCACTGCACCATCACCATGGGGTCCAGCGTCTCAGAGCACAGCACAAGAACATCCATGGGGTCCAAATCGTCGGCATAGGTGCGGGGAATAAAGCCGTAGTTGGCCGGATAATGGGTCGAGGTGTACAAAATGCGGTCAAGCCGCAGCATACCGGTCTTTTTGTCCATCTCGTATTTTTTCTTGCTGCCCGCCGAAATCTCGATAACTGCCATAAACTGCTGCGGTGTGATAAAGGACGGGTCCATGTCATGCCAGATATTCATACACAAAAGCTCCCCTTTTTCATTTTTCTTCGGCCTTTGGTGCCGCAGGCGTCCAAAGGCCGTCAGCTTTTTCCCTGAGCTCCCCCGCTTTGTCAGTCCTGCGATCCCTTGAGCCTTTCGGCCTGGTCAGCAGCCGTCAGTGCGTCGATAATCTCGTCAAGGTCGCCGTCCAGAATCTGCTCGAGCCGGTGCAGCGTCAGGCCGATGCGGTGGTCTGTGACGCGGCCCTGTGGGTAATTATAGGTGCGGATGCGTTCAGAGCGGTCGCCGCTGCCGACCTGGGCGCGGCGCTCGCCGGCACGCTCGGCCTCCTGGGCCTCGCGCTGCGCCTCGTACAGGCGCGACCGCAGAATCTTCATGGCGCGTTCGCGGTTTTTGTGCTGCGAGCGCTCGTCCTGGCACTCGACGACAACGCCTGTGGGCAGGTGTGTGATGCGGATGGCCGACTCGGTCTTATTGACGTGCTGACCGCCCGCACCGCCCGAGCGGTAGGTGTCAATCTGCAGGTCTGCGGGGTTGATTTCGACCTCGACATCCTCGGCCTCGGGCAGAACAGCCACCGTGACGGCCGAGGTGTGTATCCGCCCGCCGCTTTCGGTTTCAGGCACGCGCTGCACACGGTGCGCTCCGCTTTCAAACTTAAAGCGCGACCAGGCGCCCTTTCCCTCGACAAGAAAACTGATTTCTTTATATCCGCCCAGCTCGGTTTCCGTGGCGTTCATGACCTCAATGGAAAAGCGCCGGCGCTCGGCGTACATCGAGTACATGCGGAATAAAACGGCGGCAAACAGCGCCGCTTCTTCGCCGCCCACGCCGCCGCGAATCTCGACGATGACGTTTTTGTCGTCGTCACGGTCGCGGGGCAGCAGCAGCACCTTGATGTCCTCTTCGAGCCTGTCCATGCGCGCTTTGGCCTCTTCGGCCTCGGCCGCGCCCATGGCGCGCATTTCGGGGTCCGCGTCGTGCGCCAGCTCGCGCGCCGTTTCAAGGTCGGCCTGCGCACTTTTCCATGCGCGGAAGGCGTCGACAACGGGCGTCAGCTCCTTTTGCTCGCGCAGCAGCTCGGCCGCGCGCCTGGGGTCCTCGTACAGGTCGCTGCTCTGCAAAAGCTCTTCGATTTCCATAAGCCGCTTTTCAACAGCGGTGAGTTTTTCAAACATTTTATGCCGCCAATCTTTTGTTATTTTACTTTTCTATTATAAAACGGAATCCGGGGACTTGCAAGAGCAACGCCTTCCCCCGATGCGGGAAAAGCCGGGCCGCGCAGGTCTACTGCCGCACACCCGTCATGGTCTGCTCGATGATGGATTCCATCTGCTCGGATGTCAGCATTCTGGCAACATAGCCAAAGACTTCGCCCTCATCGGTAATCATGAAGGTGGTGGGGAAGGCTGTTATGTTGTACTGATAATAGGTCTGCCCTTCAGGGTCCATCAAAACCGGGAAGGTATAACCGTTTTCGTCCAGAAAGGCGCGGATATCTTCTTCGCTGCCCTCGCGGCCGATGCCCGGCCCGGCGACGCCCAGCACGACCAGGTCGCCCTCATTTTCGCCGTATTTTTCATACAGCGCCTGAATATCCGGCATTTCAAGCTTGCACGGGCCGCACCAGGTGGCCCAGAAGTTCAAAAAGACCGTTTTACCCTTGTAGTCAGACAGCGTATGCTCTTCGCCGTACTGGTCGGTCAGAGTGAAGTCCGGAGCCGGAATGATGTCGCTGTCCGGGTCCTCCTGCGTTGTCTCCTCCGGGCTGTCCGACAGATAGCCGGTAAAGCCATTCATCATCCCGGTCATGGTCATGATGCCCATGACAATCATCAGCACGCCGCCAATTTTGACAGTGTAGCGCACCACGCTGCGGTGGCGGCTGAAAAAGCTGAGCGCCGCGCCGGTGAACAGCCCGACAACCAGAAAGGGCACGACGAAACCCAACGTATAAATGCCGATGAGCAAAAAGCCCGCCCCCGCGGTCTGCGATGATGAGGCCATGATGAGCACGCTGCTCAGGGCCGGGCCGACACAGGGCGTCCACGCAAAGCTGAAGGTAAAGCCCAGCGCCAGCGCGGTCAGCGGGTTCATGGCCCATCTGTCCAGCCGGAAAGGCAGCCGGTGCTCGCGCTCAAGTCCGCCGGCGCGTCCGAATAGCCCCAGCTGATACAGGCCGAACAAAATCATGATGACGCCGCCTGCGCTTGCAAACAATATGCGGTTCTGGCTGAAAAAGCGGCCCAGCGCCGTCATTCCCAGCCCGAGCAGGAAAAAGGTGAAGCTGATGCCCAAAACAAAAAACAGCGTGTTCAATAGGATTTTTCCGCGCGGATAAACGGGGTTTCCGTTTTCGTCCTGCGTCTGTGTACCGCCGGCCAGATAACTGACATACAGCGGCACAAGCGGCAGCACGCACGGTGAAAAAAAGCTCAGCAGGCCCTGCGCCAGCACAGTCAGTACCGACACGCTCGCTTCAAGGGTGAATCCCATGGTCACTCTCCTTTACAGTTTGCCCGCGGGCAGAGTCAAGGATATCATATCATCTGCCGTGCATAAAGACAAGAAAAAACCGCGAAGCGCAGCTTCGCGGTTTTGTTCACTTATAATGCCCGGAAACGGCGCAGGCCGCCCCGGCCCAGATACCGGTGCATGAGCAGGCAGCCGAACGCCAGCACAATACAGACGAGCAGGCCGAAAATCTCAAAGCTCATGACGCTGCTCAGCCAGAAGCCGTACAGCAGGGCAGGGAAGGCAATCATGCCCATGCCGCCGAAAACAGCAGCCATCACACTGCCGCTCTGCTTGACCACCGCGGCCTGCGAAACCCAGTCAAGGCGGGGCATGAGCAGGTTGAGGCACAGGCCGAGAAAGGCCATAAATGTCTGAGCCAGCAGCGGCAGGATAATGACCAGTGCAGCGTTAGCCGCGCTCATGGGCAGGGCAATGACAAACAGCACCGACGCCACCGCCAGCGGGACCCCGCCAATGAGCACGTTGGCCATGACTTTGGCAAAAAACAGGTCGCTCTCGCGCACCGGGTTGGCCCGCACAATCCACAGATACGGCCCTTCAAGCGAAATTGACGGCGCGCTGGTGCAGGTGCAGATGGCGCAGAAACACAAAACAATGAGCACAAAAGGCACCAGAAAGCCCATATCGGTCAGGCCGTAGGCGGCGCTTAAAGTGTTCAGAATGCCCGGGCCCTGCACCAGCACAACGACGCCCAGAATAACGGCTAGCGGTCCGCCGATGCCGCAGTTGAACAGATAGAGCGGAAAGCCGAAAATGCGCCCCAGCTCCTTGCGCAGCAGTGCGGCACGGGGGCTTGCGACATGCATTTCGCGCGCCACATACTTGACTTTAGCCGCCCCGCGGTTGGTCGTCGCCAGCTTCTGAAAGGACCGTGCAAGCAGCAGATAAACAAGCGTCAGCGGGACAAGGCACCATACGGCGGTCAGCACCAGGTGCAGAACCGAGCCCTCAGCCGCCATGCCGAAGGAATAAAAGGGCGGCAGCACCCGCTGGATGACAGCGGCAATCTCCTGGCCATTCTGAATCAGGGCCATGGCGTAGCTCTGCAGATTCATGTAAAGAGCCATGAAAACAAAGAAAAACACAATCATCGCAAGCCCGGTAACCAGGTTTTTATGCCGCAGGCGCGAGATGAGCAGGGTGATGAGCCAGCCGATAATACAGGTAATTGCCGTTGACAGCATGGGCAGCAGCAAAAAGCCCAGCACATAGCTGACATAAAACATGGGGCCCGGCGACAGCTGGACAGCATAGACGGCAGCGGCCGGCGCCATGACAATCGCCGTATACAGGTAGTTGAGCAGCAGGAAAGACAGCAGCCGGCTCGCCACAATCAGGCGCGGGGGAACGGGCATGGACAGCAGAAGCTCGTTGTCGCGCGCGTCAAAAATCTGGCTCTGGGCCAGAAAGACGCTGCCCATAAAGCAAAGGGAAACGGCAATCAGCCCGGCCACCGCATGATACAGCCAGCCCAGTCCGGCTCCGGCCAGCGGGGCCGCCATTGCGTAGCACAGCATACCAATCAGAGCGAGCAGGCACAGGCCCAGGTAAGCAAAGGCAATGCCAATTAAAATGCGTGTGCCGCGCCCGCCGCGGCGGCCCAGACCTGAGCCCTGGCGCAGAAAAGCCGTCTTGATGGACGCCAGGCGGACCCGAATCAGTGTTCTAAGCATGTTCGTCCTCCACAAGCTCCAAAAAGACCTGCTCGAGCGACTCGTCGCCCTTGACCTCGGCCGTGGTGCCCGACGCGATGAGCCGTCCGCCCTTGATGATGGCGATTTTGTCGCACAGCTTTTCTGCGACTTCAAGCACATGGGTGGAGAAAAAGATAGCGCCGCCGCGGTCGCACAGCTCACGCATCAGCCCCTTGAGGATATGCGAGGCCTTGGGGTCCAGACCGACAAAGGGCTCGTCCAGCAGCATGAGCCGCGGCTGATGAATCAGGGCCGAGATGATGGCCAGCTTCTGCTTCATGCCGTGCGAATAGGCCGACACCGGCTGCGCCAGGTCCTCGGTCAGACCGAACAGCCCGGCATACTGCGCAATGCGGTCCTGCCGCTCACGCTGGGGGACGCCGTAGATATCGGCAACGAAATTGAGGTACTTGACCCCGGACATAAAGTCGTACAGGTCCGGATTGTCCGGAATGTAAGCAATGCGGCGCTTACATTCAAGCGGGTTTTCCCGCACAGAGACGCCGTCGACAAAAATCTCGCCGCTGTCAAACTGCAAAATGCCGCAGCACGACTTGATGGTCGTCGTTTTTCCCGCGCCGTTGTGGCCGATAAAGCCGTAAATTTCGCCTGGCGCGATGGTCAGCGACAGATCGTCGACCGCCTTTTTATTCCCGCCGTAGGTTTTGGTCAGGTGTTGAATCTTGAGCATGGGGTACATCCTTTCGGGCGGCCTCATTGAGCGCGCCCGTCCTTTCTGGAATTGTTGCACTACTATATAACCCCACATCCCGACAAATGTCAAGGGGGAAACCACCGCAACGGCCGGCAAATTCTGCCGTCTTTCCACAGTCGTCCGCACTTTGCAGCGCCGGATTTGGAACCAGAGTATTAAATTTTGAAAAGAAAAACCGCAGAAAAATTTTCTGCGGTCTGTCTCTTATGTGCTGCTGCTCGCTGCGGCCGGCTCCCGCTCCTGCGCTGCGGCCGGCTGGAGCGCCGGAGCAGCGGTCTGCTGCTCCAGCTTTTCCCGCGCCACGGCCAGCATCAGCTTGATTCGGTTTTCCTGATTGACCTTTGTCGCCCCCGGGTCGTAATCAACAGCGACAATATTACTGTCCGGATAGATTTTTCTGATTTTCGACACCATTCCCTTGCCGACGATGTGGTTGGGCAGGCAGCCAAAGGGCTGCGCGCAGACGATGTTCAAAAACCCGGAATCGCACAGCTCCATCATCTCGGCGGGCAGCAGCCAGCCTTCGCCCATCTTGCTGCCCTGGCCGATAATCTTTTCGCCCAGCGCTTTGGTGTGCAAAAAGGACGACGGCGCCCAGAAGCCGTGCTTTCGCGCAATGTCGTGCATTTTTTCTTCCTGCCGACACAAAATGTCGGTCAGCGCACGCATTCCCATCGCCTTGCCGCGGCTGCCGCCGTACAGCTCGACGTCAATCCATCCGTTGCACACGCAGTACAGAAGAAAGCCGAGCAGTCCGGGCATACAGACCTCGCACCCCTCGCTCTCGAGGAATTTCTGAAGGTCGTTATTGCCCAGGGGAGCGTACTTGACGTAGATTTCGCCGACCACACCGACCTTGACGCGCGGCACACGGTCGACGGGCACAGCGGCGAACTCGGCCGCCATGCGCTCGAAGTTCTGCTTCATCCCGCCGGGGAAGAGACCGTGCATTCCGGCAATCTGGCCGGACAGCACCTCAACCCACTTGTCGCACAGGCTGTCGCTCTGGCCGGACGTTTTTTCGTACGGCGCGGTCTGGTTGCGCAAAAGCATCAGCAGGTCGCCATAGTAGACCGCTGTGATGAGCTGCAGCATCATTTTGGGCGTCATCGAAAAGCCCGAGCCCTTTTCAAGGCCGCTGAAGTTGATGGACGCCACCGGCACCTGTCCAAAGCCGGCGCTCTTGAGCGCGTGCCGCAGCAGGTAAATGTAATTGGACGCGCGGCAGCCGCCGCCTGTCTGAGTGATGATAAGCGCCGTATGGTCCAGGTCATACTTACCGCTTTTGAGCGCGTCAATCATCTGCCCAATGACCAGAAGGGCGGGGTAGCAGGTGTCGTTGTGCACATATTTCAGGCCCTCCTGCGCAATCTGGGGGCCGGTTGTCTCTAAAAGCTCGACCTTATAGCCCTGCGCGACCAGCAGATTGCGAATCATGCGGAAGTGATAGGTGCACATCTGCGGCATGAGCAGGGTGTGGGTCTTCTTCATTTCGGGTTTAAACTGCGGGAACTGTTCCATGGCGTTCTCTCCTTTCCTCAAGTGCGGCCAGCAGGCTGCGCACACGAATTTTTACAGCGCCCAGATTGGCGATTTCGTCAATCTTGATCTGGGTATACAGCTTTTTCCCCTCGCGCAGAATGCGCCGGACCTCGTCGGTCGTGATAGCGTCGACCCCGCAGCCGAACGAGACCAGCTGCACAAGGTCCATGTCCGGGAAGCGGCAAACGCGGCGGGCTGCGGCATAAAGCCGCGCGTGATAAGTCCACTGGTTGAGCACCGACACCCGCTGCGGCGGCTCGAGATGGCTGACAGCGTCTTCAGAGATGACGGCCGCGCCGAGCGAGCAAATGAGCTGGTCAATGCCGTGGCTGACTTCGGGGTCGATGTGGTAGGGCCGGCCGGACAGCACGATGATGTGCTTTCCCTCGCTGCGGGCGTGCTCGATAATCTGTACTCCCTCGGCGCGGACCGCGTCCAGGTAGCGCTGCCGCTCAGCGAATCCCGCCTTCATGGCGCGGTCGGCGTCGCGCACCGCGATTTCGCCCATCACAGGCCGCAGGATGCGGACGATGTGTTTGGGAAAGTCCTTTTCACGGTGCAGGCCGATATAATCATATATAAAGGGCGCCTGTCCGTCATACGCCCCGGCGATGACCTCGGGGTAGTAGGCAACGACAGGGCAGTTATAATGGTTGTCGCCCGTGTGCTCATCAAGGTTGTAGCTCATGCAGGGGTAAAAAATAAAGTCGACATCCTGTTTTTTGAGCGCTTCGATGTGCCCGTGCATCAGCTTGGCTGGATAACAGACCGTGTCCGAGGGGATGGTGCCCTGGCCGGACAGATACAGGTCGCGGTCAGACACCGGCGACGGCACAGTCTGCCAGCCCAGTGACGCGAAAAAGGCCCGCCAGAACGGATACAATTCGAACATGTTCAGCCCCATGGGAATGCCGACCCGCCCCTTTGCCCCGAGGACATCCGGCGTTTCACGCACAAGGCGGCGCTTGGTCTCATACAGGTTAAAGCCGCTTTGCACGTCGCGATGGGTGATGGGCCGCTCGCAGCGGTTGCCGCTCAAAAACCGGCGTCCGCCGTCAAAGCGGTTGACGGTCAGGCGGCATCGATTTGGGCAAAGGCCGCATGTCGTGCCCGTCACCTCGTGCGAAAAGCCTTCGAGCTCGGCGGCGGAAAGCAGCGTGCTCTCGCCCTGTCCGCGGCGCTCCAGCCCGTAAAGGGCTGCGCCGTAAGCCCCCATCAGCCCCGCAATGTCGGGACAGACGACCTGGCAGCCCATTTCTTTTTCAAAGGCGCGCAGCACCGCATGGTTGTAAAAGGTCCCGCCCTGGACGACGACATGACGCCCCAGCTCGTCGGGCGACGATGCACGGATAACCTTGTAAAGGGCGTTTTTGACAACGCTGATGGACAGCCCGGCCGAGATATTTTCAATGCTGGCGCCGTCTTTTTGCGCCTGCTTGACCGACGAGTTCATAAACACCGTGCAGCGCGAGCCCAGGTCAGCCGGCCGGTCGGCAAAAAGGCCAAGCTGGGCAAAGTCACGCACCGAATAGCCGAGCGCGCCGGCAAAGGTCTGCAAAAAGGACCCGCAGCCTGACGAGCAGGCTTCGTTGAGAAAAATATCAGAAATAGCACCGTCTTCGGCCTTGAAGCACTTCATGTCCTGGCCGCCGATATCGATGACAAAGTCAACCTGCGGCAAAAAGCGCCGCGCGGCCGTAAAGTGCGCCACTGTTTCGACAATGCCCAGGTCAGCGCGAAACGCCGCCTTGACAAGGTCCTCGCCGTAGCCGGTCGTCGTACAGGCGTGCACGCGCACATCGGGGTTTTCAGCGTACAACTCCTGCAAAAAGGCGCGGACCAGCGGCACGGGATTGCCGCCCGACGGCTGATAGCGTGAAAACACCAGCCGACCCTCGCTGTCGACGGCGGCCGCCTTGACGGTCGTCGAGCCCGCGTCAATGCCGACCCAGATGTCGCGGGCGTCCTTCAGCGCACCTTTGGGCACGGCGGCACGGGCGTGCCGCTCGCAAAAGCGCTGATATTCCTCCTGCGAAGCAAAGAGAGGCTCGTCGCCGCGATAATCCGCGGACGACGAGTAGCCGCGCAGGCGCGCGGCCGCGTCAGACAGGCTCTGGGCCTCGGGCGCATAAAAGGCGGCGCCGAAGGCGACGTAATAAAGCGAGTGCGGGGGACACAGCCCGGTCAGGCCCAACTGCTCATCAAAGGCCTGGCGCAGATGGGGCAGAAAGGTCAGCGGCCCGCCCAGATACAGCACGCGGCCGCGGATGAGCCGGCCCTGCGCCAGCCCGGCAATGGTCTGGCTGACAACGGCGTGCAGAATGCTCATGCAGATATCGCTCTTCTGCGCCCCCTGATTGAGCAGCGGCTGAATATCGCTTTTGGCGAACACGCCGCAGCGCGACGCGATGTCGTACCGGCGGGTGCTGTGCGCAGCCGCTTCGTCCATTTCGTCAGGCGTCATGCCCAACAGCGTGCCCATCTGGTCGATAAAAGCGCCCGTGCCGCCGGCGCACGAGCCGTTCATGCGCACCTCAACGCCGCCGGTCAGAAAGAGGATTTTGGCGTCCTCACCGCCCAGCTCGATGATGACATCAGCCTGACTGCCCAGCCGGTCAGCGGCCAGGCGCGTGGCATAGACCTCCTGCACAAAGGGAATCCCGCATTTTTCGGCAATACCCATACCGGCCGACCCCGAAAGCGCCAGCATGACCGGTCCCGCATCGGGGAAGCGCGCGGCAAGCTGGTCAAGCAGCTCGGCCGCCCGCGGGGCGATGTGTGAGTAATGCCGTTCATAGGTGTTGTATAAAAGCTCGCCGCTGCCAGACAGCGCGACGCATTTGATGGTTGTGGAGCCGATGTCCAGACCAATGCGCATGCAAAAGCCTCCCTGAATGCTTAGGTTGACTAAGTATTTTACACCTTATTATACGAGGTTTTGTCGAAAAAAACAACCCGCCAAATTACGCCTGGAACAGATTGCGCGGCGCGGGTTTCCTGTGGTACAATAAAGTGCGTAAAGTCCGGTCCGCACCGCACGGCCGCAGGGCCGGGGCCGTCATTTCACAGCATGGGAGGGCAATATGAAAATCATCCGGGCCAGGGATTACAGGGACATGAGCCGCAAGGCGGCCAACATCATTTCAGCACAGGTCATTCTGCGTCCGAACTGCGTGCTTGGCCTGTGCAGCGGCGAAACGCCAATCGGCACCTATCAGCAGCTTGTCGAATGGTATGACAAGGATGACATTGATTTTTCCGCCGTCAAGGCGGTTTGTCTGGACGAATATGTCGGCGTGCCGACCGGCGACCCGCACACCTTCCGGTACTTTCTGGGCAGCTGCCTGTTTGACTGCGTCAATCTGCCGCGCGAAAACATTTTCTGTCCCGATGGTATGGCACAGGACCTGCAGGCGGAATGCGACCGCTATGACCATATTATTGAAGAGCTGGGCGGCATAGACCTGCAGCTTCTGGGCCTTGGCTACAACGGCCACATCGGCTTTAATGAGCCGGGTTCGGCCTTTGAAAAGACCACGCACTGCGTCCGTCTGGCCGAAGGAACCCGCCGCGCCAATGCGCGCTACTTTGACAGTATGCACGATGTGCCGACTCAGGCGCTGACGCTGGGCATCAAGTCCATTATGCAGGCCAAAAAAATCCTGCTCATCGTCAGCGGCGAGGACAAAGGCTATGTGCTCGAGCAGGCGCTGTTCGGCCCGGTCACCCCGCGGGTGCCGGCATCCATTTTGCAGCTGCACCCTGACGTCACCGTTGTCGAGCACGATGCACTGCGCATGTGACCTGAATATGAAAACGGACGGTTCCCCGCAGGAACCGTCCGTTTTTTGTTGCTTTATCCTTTGCTGCCCGTCTTGCCGCCCAGCGTCGCGCCAGCCAGCAGGTTGACGTCAAAGCTGTGGGTCAGCGCGCCCTGCTCGCGGCTGCGCTTGAGTGCCAGAGAGACCATTTCGTCCAGAAGGTCTGAAAACCCGAGCCCCGACGCTTCCCACAGATAAAAGGCCAGACTGCCGGGGATGGTGTTGATTTCATTGACATACAGCGTTTTTGTCTCGTCGTCGAGCAGCAGGTCGACGCGCGACATGCCGGCGGCGTCAATGGCCAGAAAGGCGCTTCGGGCCAGTTCCTGTGCCTGAGCGGCCAGCTCCGGCGGCAAATCAGCCGGTACCCGGCGCGACAGGGACTGCATTCCCGCGCCGCCTGTCTTTCCACCGCCCGCCGTTCCTTTTGTCCCCTGCTTGCCCCCGCCGCCTGACTGGTATTTGTCAGCGTAGGTGAGAAAGTCTGTAGCGTTGAGCGGTTCCTCGCACACGCTGACGCGGGTTTCGTCCCGGTCGCCCAGCACGGCGCAGTTGATTTCGCGCAGGTGGGGGATGGCTTTTTCGCACAGCACCACGGGTGCATACTGCAGGGCGTCTCTGATTTTCTCTTCAAGGCCGGCGCGGTCGCGCGCCTTGCCGATGCCGACGCTCGAACCCAGGTTGACCGGCTTGACGATGACCGGCCAGCCGAGCGCACGCTCAATGCGGTCGAGCTGTCCGGCCGGTTCCGCATAAAACTGCCCGGCCGTCAGCCGGACGCCTTCGGCGACCGGCAGGCCGGCGGCACAAAACAGGCTCTTCATGGTCCATTTGTCCATGCCCGCGGCGCTCGAAGCCACGTCACAGCCCGTGTACGGCACGCCGAGATACTCAAAAAGGCCCTGCAAAGCCCCGTCCTCGACCCCGGTGCCGTGCACAACGGGGACGGCGACGTCGAGCGTGCACACTTCGCGGCTGCCAAAATGCGGCTGCGGCCAGCGCAAGAGCACGGCACGGCCGTCAATTCGTGCGGGCACCACCTGCTGCGCCAGCTTGAGGGCTGCCGGAATGTCGCGCCAGGTTTCCATTTTTCCCAGGTGCTCGCCGGTAAAAAAACGGTTGTCTTTGGTGATGTAAACGGGCACAATTTCGTACCTGCTGCGGTTTAAGGCGGCAATGGCCTGCATGGCCGAAATGACCGAGACCTCGTGCTCGACGCTCCTGCCGCCGAAAAACACCCCGGCGCGTATTTTCATGGCAATCATCCTTTGTTTCTGGATTACCGGTAGCTGTCCGGCAGGTCGTTCAACAGCAGTACCGTCCGTTCGCTGCCACCGGGAAGGGATGCGGCGTGGCTCAGGCCGTCCTGTACGTCGTCAAAAACCGCGATGCGGCTTTCGGGGAATCCCGCGTCGAGCAGTCCTTCCCGAATGGGCGGCGCCTGCCGCTGTCCGATGAGAATGGCATAGTCGCAGCAGGCCGCGGCCTGCCGGCCCAGTTCAAAGTTGAGCTGGTATTCGCGTTCGCCCAGCTCGACCAGTCCGGGCGTGATGACGATGCGTCCCCCGGCCGGGAACCCGGCCAGCGTCTCGAGCGCCACTGCCGCGCCCTGCGGATTGGAGTTGTAAGCGTCGTCAATCAGGGTATAGGCCCCGGCGTTTTTGAGCTGCAGGCGGTGCTCGACGCTCTGCAGCCGCGCCACCGCCATGCGCAGCCCGGCAAGCGGGATGCCCAGCTGATGCGCAGCCGCAATGGCCAGCGCGACATCCTGCAGATTGGCGCGGCCCAGCAGCCGCGTTTCAAAATCCGCCGTCTCGCCGTCCGGCGCTGCCATCGAAAAACGGGTGCCGTGGGGGCCCTGCTCCACATGGCTGACGCGGTAGTCGCAGTCCCCGCCGCTTCCGCAGCGGATGACGCCGCCGTCGTACCGGCGGCCGCTGATGGCGCCGCAGTCCCAGTTCATCACCGTCCGTCCGCCCTTTTCGCGCACCGCGTCGTAAAGCTCGAGCTTGGTGCGCGCGATATTTTCAGGCGATCCAAAGGTCTCCAGATGCTGCTCTCCGATGGCTGTGATGATGCCGAGGTCGGGGCTGACCAGACGGCAGATGTCGGCGATATCGCCGACATGTCGCGCCCCCATTTCGCACAGAAAGACCTGATGCGTGGACAGCAGACCTTCGCGGATGGCGCGGGTGACGCCCAGCGTGGTGTTGTAATTGCCCGGCGTCATGTAAACATGCCGGTGCGCCGACAAAAGGGCGTACAGATAATGCTTGGTGCTGGTTTTTCCGTAGCTTCCCGTGATGCCGACGACCGTCAGGCCGGGTATGCCCTGCACAATGGCGCGCGCCTCGTCAATGTATTTCTGCGCAATGCGGCGCTCGACCGGCGCGTTGAGCGCGTTGCACCAGGCGGCCAGCCACGGCGTCAGACAGGTGTACAGGCTGAGCGCAAAAAGGCACAGCGGCGGCCAGAGCCAGAGCGTGACCGCGCACAAAAGCGCGCAAAGCCCCCACTCACAGGCGAGCAGGCGCTTGACGCGCGCCGTAAAGACCAGCGGCTTTTTGGCGCCCCGGCCGTGCCGGGACGGGTTGAGCCAGATGTGCAAAAGCGAAAAGGCGCACACGACCCACCCCCAAAGGGCGAGGGGCAGCGCCAGGGCAAGCAGGCCCGCCGGCAGCACCACCCAGCGCCGGGCAGGCGTCCACTGCGCCCGGTTTTCGCACAGCCAGCGGTAGTAGGACGGATTTTGATACGAGCACTGCTGCAGGATATGCGTCCAGCGCAGCGACATATGGCAGACCACAGCCAAAAGGCTGGCAGCGCCCGCCAGCGTGGAAAGCATGAGGAGCATGGCGTTCTCCTTTGTTCAGTCTGAATCGGTATTCAGCCCAAAATAGGCCTCTAAAATGCCTTTGAACTGCGGCCAGTTGTCCGCAAACGGAAAGTGTCCGGCGTTTTTGACAACCGCCAGCCCGGCGTTGGGCAAAAGCCGCGCCATCTCCTGTCCGTCAGTCAGCGGCGTGGCCGTGTCGTTTTCCCCCCAAATAAGCAGCACCTCGGCCGAGACCGCGGGCATGAGTGGGGTCAGGTCAGCGCTCACCACATTGGACAGCGTGGCGCGCATGACGGGCGTGGCCGCCCGGTAATCGGCCGACGATCGCCGGTCGCGCACGACTTCGTAGCGCTCGGCAAAAAGCGGCGCTGTCAGCTTTGCCGTGCCCAGCACACGCAGCAGGCGGTATGCGCGCTGCCGCACCTTCCACCCGGCCGAACGCCGGGGCGGAACGCCGGCGGCGTCAATGAACACGGCCTGCCCGCAGCGCAGCGGGCAGCCTGGGTCGGACAAAAGCCGCACGGCGATGCGTCCGCCGTGTGAGTGGCAGACCAGCGTCGCGCTGTCAAGCCCCACCTCGCGGCAGAAGTCCAGCGTGAACGCGACATAATCGTCGAGTGTCAGGGGTGCAGGCGGCTCGTCAGTGCCGCCGACGCCCGGCATGTCAAAGGCGACGACGCGGAAGCGCCGGGCCAAAAGCCCGAGCACCGGCTGATAGGCCGTGACAGGCGCTGCCCAGCCATGCAGAAAAAGGACGGTCTCCGGCCCCTGGCCCTGTACCTCATAATGGACCGAAAGTCCCTGTATGGTCGTTTTCAAGCGCCGCTTCCCCCTCGGTTGTTCTGACTTTTGATTTTACCACAATCAGGGCCTTTTTGCAACGAAAGCCGGCCTTTATTGAACCGGCGCGCCGGTTGTGCTATAATTAGTATAATTATGTCCGCTGCATCAGGATTCTATATCAGCAAGGAGCGATCAACGATGTCTCATGTCCCCACTCTGACCGAGGCCCGCGAGCTGCTGGGCCAGTATAACAAAGAACCCTTCCACCTGCGTCACGCCGAGATTGTCTCGGGCGTCATGGGCTGGTTTGCCCAGCAGTACGACCCCGAAAACGTCGAATACTGGCAGGTTGTCGGCATGCTGCACGACCTTGACTTTGAGCAGTGGCCTGAGCAGCACTGCGTCAAGTGCCAGGAGCTGATGCGCGAGGCCGACATCGACGAATCAATCATCCGCGCCTGCGCCAGCCACGGCTATGGCATTGGCGACATCACAAGCGAGTTTCCGCCTGAGCGGCAGATGGAAAAGATTCTGTTTGCCGTCGACGAGCTGACCGGGCTGATCGGCGCCGCCGCCATTATGCGCCCGAGCAAAAGCGTGGCCGATATCGAGGTGTCGAGCGTCAAAAAGAAATTCAAAGACAAAAAGTTTGCCGCCGGCTGCTCGCGCGAGGTCATTTCGCAGGGCGCCGAAATGCTGGGCTGGAGCCTTGAGGAGCTGATGGAAAAAACCATTCTCGCCATGCGCAGCCTGATTGGCCAGATGGAAATCTAGCCTTTTACAGTCCGCAGGGGCCCGGCGGAACGAGCGGGCAGTCGGGCTCCTTCAGCGCCTCTAAAATGCCGTTTTTGACAGCCGCCTTGCCCACCAGGTACCCCAGCCCGAACAGCACGGCGAGCACGACAATGATGAGCAGGATGTTGTCGCTGATAAAGTCCTGTGTTCCGCGGTCGCTGCCGCGGGGCGCGCAGTCGTAATCCATAGCTATTCCCCTTTCTTTTACACAGACTGTTAATAATCTATGCGATTTGCCGCCAAAGGGTTCTTTGCGGCAAAAAAATTTTCGCGCCGTGCAATAAAGCAGCCGGCTGCTGCATGTATAAGATACAGGCGGCCTGTGCAGGCGCGACAGGAGGAAACCAAGTTTGTCTACACAGCAGACGGCCGCAGATGGCCGTGCCTTTTTGGAGCAGTGCATCGCGCGCATGTCCCTGGGCGACAAGGACGCCCTGGCTGCGTTTTATGAAAAGACGCGCGACGCCCTGTACGGCTTTGTACTGGCAATCGTCAAAAATCAGCAGGATGCCGAAGATGTTTTGCAGGACACCTATCTTCGCATTTACGGCGCCGCCGGCGGATACCAGGCGACGGGCAGCCCCATGCCATGGGTCTTTACCATCGCGCGCAACCTGGCGCTGATGCGCCTGCGGCAGCACGCGCGGCGCTCAGACGGCCCGGCTGACGATGACGAAGCGCTATTTGACGTGCCCGATGACCGCGGTCTGGACCCCGACGAGCGCATCCTGCTGCGCGAGGTCATACGCAGTCTGAACGACGAAGAGCGGCAGATTGTCATGCTGCATGCCGTCGGCGGGTTCAAACACCGTGAAATCGCCCACATGCTCGGCCTGGCGCTGCCTACTGTTTTGTCAAAATACAACCGTGCGCTCAAAAAGCTGCGCGCACAGATGAAAGGGGAGTGAGCCCATGCAGAACAGGCATCTTGAGCAAAAGCTGCGCTCTGCCGTACACAAGACGGCGCCCGACGCTCTGGACAATATTCTGGCCGCATGCGATGCGCAGCGCGACACTGTCATCGCCATGCCGCCCCGCCGTCGCCGCAACATGCCGGCCCGCATTCTGGCCGTGGCCGCCATGCTGGCCATTGTCATCGGCGTCTCGGCCGGCACAGGGCTTTTGCGCTTCCCGGGTGCCGAGCAGCCGGCGGCTCCGGTTGCCGGCCAGGTGGACTCGATTATCGAACTTGACGTCAACCCCAGCATCGAGTTGCAGGTCAGCCGCGACGAACGGGTGTTGTCTGCCACGGCGCTCAACACTGACGCCGAAGCCATTCTGGACGGCATGGACCTGCAAAATGCCACCCTTGACGTTGCCATCAACGCCCTGATTGGTTCCATGCTCAAAAACGGATATATCAGCGACCTGCAGAACTCCATTCTGGTCACTGTTGAAAACGACGACCGCGCCCGCGGCGAAGAGCTGCAGCAGCGTCTGGTCGACGAGATTGGCGCCCTGCTCAGCGCCAGCTCCGTCGAGCCGGCTGTGCTCAGCCAGACCGTTGGAACAGCCGACGAGACTGTGCAGCAGATGATGGATACCTATGGCATCTCTCAGGGCAAAGCATCACTTATCATCGGTATCATGGCCCAGAATCCCCAGCTGCTCGAACGCAATCTCGTCGGCCTGAGCATCAACGAGCTTAACCTGCTGGCTGCGTCCGGGTCGGGCGCCACCGGTGTCAGCTCGACGGGCACTGCAAGCGACAAAGCCTATATCGGTGAACAAAAGGCGCGCGAGCTGGCTTTGGCCGCTACCGGTGTCGCCGAGGCTGACACGACATGGCTCAATGTCGAGCTGGACGCCGACGACGGCCGTATGGTGTACGAGGTCGAGTTCGGTACTGCATCCGCTGAATACGAGACTGACCTTGACGCCCGGACCGGTGAAATTGTGAAAAATGAGTCGGAATACTACCATACACCCGTGAATCCCGTTACACCGTCCGGTACAGAAGGGTCCTCGAACGGAGATATCGGCCGCGACGCCGCCCTGGCGACTGCGTTGGCCCATGCGGGACTGGCCGAAGCCGATGTTTACAGTGTCAAAATCGAGTTTGATTACGACGACGGCCGCGGCAAGTACGATGTGGAGTTTGAATCCGGCCGAACCGAATATGAATACGAAATCGACGCCGCCACCGGGGACATTCTTGATGTAGATATTGACTGGGACGACTGATTTCCAGCCCCGGACGCTTGCCGTCCGGGGTCTTTTGGTTTATAATGAAGCAAACAAAAAAGGAGTGCATTGCAGTGAAACAGGTCGCGTGGATCGGAACCGGCGTCATGGGCGCCCAACAGGCCGGTCATCTGGTCAAAAACGGCTATTCCGTGCGGGCATACAACCGTACATATGAAAAAATGGAATCTCAGGCACAGGAGCTCGGCTTTACACCCTGCGCGAGCATCGCCGATGCGGTCAGAGAAGCTGACGTCATTTTTGTCATGGTCGGGTATCCGACCGACGTGGAAGAGGTTTTCTGCGGTCCGGGCGGTATTTTTGAGTGCGCTAAAAAAGGCGCTCTGGCCGTCGATATGACGACTTCGTCGCCCGCGCTTGCCCAGATGCTGTATGAGATGGGCCGCAAAAAAGGCATCCGCGTCATGGATGCGCCGGTCTCAGGCGGCGACAGCGGCGCGCGCAACGCCACGCTTTCCATTATGGTTGGCGGCGACCAGGCCGACTTTGACGAAGCTCTTCCTCTCTTTTCCTGCATGGGCAAGAACATCCGCCTGATGGGCGGACCGGGCATGGGCCAGCACACAAAGGCGGCCAACCAGATCGCCGTTGCCGGCGCCACGGCCGCTTACACCGAAGCCATTGCCTACGCCCGCCGCGTGGGGCTGGACCCCGCCGCCATGTTCGACGCCATTGGCGCCGGTGCAGCCGGCAGCTGGCAGATTGCCAACATGGCGCCCCGGGCCCTCAAGGGCGACTTCGCACCCGGCTTTTTTGTCAAGCACTTTATCAAGGACATGAAGATTGTGCGTGACGAAGGCGCCGAGCGCGGGCTGGACCTGAAAATGCTTGACGCTGTTTTGGCTCTTTACGAGCAGATGGCCGACATGGGTCTGGAAAATGACGGTACACAGGCCCTGATAAAAGTATACGAAAAGAAATAATTTTATAAAATAATACAAACCGGCAGTCTCTTTTTACGAGACTGCCGGTTTTGTTAGTCTTTTTCAATTTCCATGCTGTCCATCTGCTCGCGCGTGGTGCCATATTTTTCTCCATAGGCCAACCAATATTTTTCCGACGCCTTGACATAGGTTTGGGCGGGCAGGGGCATGGTGACGCAGATGTCTCTGTTCCGGCTGGCCTGCATGGCGCGCGCCAGCTTTCTGGCTCCCCGTCTGACCAGAAACCGAAACGGAGTCTTTAAGATGGCTTCGCCCGAGCCAACAGACAGGGAAGAGCCAAAGGGAAACCCGTTTTGCCGGCAGAACAGGCGGACCATATCTATGGCCACGCCGTTTTGCCGGGGCTCTAAAAAGCCGCAGTTAATCAGCACATGAACTGTAGGCCGGCTGCGCAGCGGCGACGCCTCAAGCGCTTTCAGAAAATCGAGCAGCACGGCCGGGACGCCGTCTGCGTACAGGGGGAAGACCAGCAAAAGATGCTCGGCATTTTCCAGCCGCGCAAAAGCTTCCGCATGACTGTGCTGCGTAACATTGTATTCATACGCTTCTCCGCGCCAAAAGCTGCGGAACAGCGCAGCATACTGCTTGGAGTTGGACTGCGGCGCGCGCGGACTTCCATTGACAATCATCAGGCGTCCCATGCACACACCTCTTCGCGTACCGCCGCGTCTACGTCAGCTTCGTCGGCAAAGCGGACCCGCCAGGTCTTAAACAGCATATTACGGGAATTGCGCTCGACCAGGCGTTCAAAAACACGCTGTTCTTCCTGCGACCGGGCTCCGTACGCCACAATGACGGCGTCTTTTTCCTGCACCGCACGCTGGAAATGATGTGTCTCCCCCTGGTACAGACGAATAAACGCTTTCTGGATGGGGATCGCCCGCTCGAGCATGGTCTTCATGGGGACGTCGTAGCTGCCATAACACAGCCGGGTCACATAAAGCACGCGGCTGGCACGGGCAATGAGCGGATAAATATTGACCGCATCGTCTCGCAGTACGCAGCGGCCCGGCGTTCTGACCCAGCAGCCAAAGCAGCCGATACAGCCTTTGATGCTGTGCTCTGTCAAATCGATGCAGCGCCGCTCTTCGGTCTCGGTAAACAATTCAGGTATCGAACGGTCGGTCATAAGCAACTCCACGGACATTCCTCCTTGCTGCGCTGGAATGTTGTTTTTATTGATTGAATCAGAAAAAATGTCTTATAAAGCCTTGTAAGCGTTCGTGTCACATGTAAGATTAAAACAATACCAGCATGCACACTGGGCGTACAGATTTTCTAACTCTCTTTTTTTAGATGATCTAAAATAGAAGATGTAACTGGTTTGAAAACAGCATACAAAATATATCCGAGAACTCCGCCAATCACATTAGTAATTAAATCTGTGATATCCGAAGCTCTGGAACCATCGATAAGAGGTTGCAATATTTCAATACCCAGACTCATCAAAAAACAAAACAGTACGGTCGTGCCAAGTTGAGCAGCTCCATTTCGTGTTAACGGAAACAGAAAACCAAACGGTACCGTCATAATAATGTTCAATACTATCTGTCTTAAAAAGTCTCCTCTCCCTGCTGAAGCGTCTATAAATGGTACTAAATTCATGGGCACATAGGGGTGATTAAAGACAAATGGGATAGATGCTATTATTGGCATCAAGGTAAAATAGAGAACAAAAGAAAGATATATATACATGAGTGTATTGACAAACAATACATCTTTGCCTTTGACTTTCCACCTCTTGAAAAAAACAAAAATATAGAAGAAGGTCAAGGTGATGAAGTCTATCAAGTATTTCATAGTAGCATCTCACAAAGGCAGGAAGTCAAAACATAGGTGCTGCTTCTTATAGTATAAACAGCAAATAAAATTCTATCACACACCGGGCGCCGCCGCAAGAGTGCAGATGAGTCTGATGCTGTCGCCGCTCAGATCAAAAGGCGACTTCAAGTTGCCTGATGGCACAAAAGACTGTTTTTGCACATCTTGCGAAAAAGCCGTCTATCAAGTATACTGAAACCAAATCTACAGCGTGAAAAGGGGAACTATCGTGGACCTGCGGCAGATACAGTATTTTGTCAAAGTGGCTGACTGCGGCAGCTTTTCAGAGGCGGCGCGGCAGCTTTACATTTCGCAGCCGGCGCTCAGCGTCGCCATGCAGAAGCTTGAGGATGAGCTGGGCATCAAGCTGCTGTCCTATCAGTCCAAGCGGGTGCGGCTGACGCCTGAGGGCAGGCAGTTTTTTGCCAAAGCCGCCGCTGTCATCACAGCCTACGAGGACCTGAGCATTTCGGCTCAGCGTCTTTCGCGCGATGTGACCGGGCAGGTGACCATCGCGGCACCGCTGCGGCTGTGCAGCCTGTACCTGTCAGGCGTCATCGCCGAATTTTGCCGCCGCTACCCCAGTGTCGATGTCCACACCATCAACCGCGGCGCGCATATTGTTCAGCAGGCACTGCTCGCCGAAGAATGCGACATGGCGCTCGCCGTGCCGCCGCTGATTGCGGGGGCGTTCACTGCCAACCTCATCGAGCGCAGTTCGCTTGTGCTTGTTCTGCCGCAGAACCACCGCCTGGCATGCGCACAGAACGTCACCATCGCCGAATTGCGCGACGAGGTCTTTGTCTCGCTGGGTGAGAACCACACCCATTATCACCGGCTCTTGCAGGCTGCCGCCGCGGCCGGGTATGTTCCGCGCATTGCCGTCACCTCGGCTGAACAGGACTTTCTGCTCGACCTGGTGCGGCAGGGGCTGGGTGTTTATCTGGCCGCCAAGCCGACGCTGACGCAGGAAAACTGCCGCGGACTGGTCTCTGTCGAGATCGCCGAATGTCCCGAGCTCAGCCAGTGGTCCATTTATATGGCCTATCGAAACGACCGTCGGCTTTCGCCGGCGGCCGAGGCCTTTAACGAGTTCATGCTGCAATACATCGGGCAGAAAAAAACCGAGGTCTAGCGTGTGCATTGCGCAAAAAAGGCGTCGACCTGCGCATGATTGTGCGCCACGGTCGTCTTGTCAGGATATTGAACGGCAATATTCCGCAGGTGCCCGCTTCTTTCACGCCGGCGGCCTTTCCATACGACCCACCAGATAAACGCAGGGTCGAGCTTTTCGTTGCAGCCGGCGGCCATATCTTCACGGGTCTTGCCGCGCCAGCGAAAATACCGCTTCACAGCCTGCCGCAGACAGGTGCGCCGGGGGAAATCCAAAACGACGATTTTGTCTGCTTCGCGCAGACGGCGCTCCTGCTCAAAGCCCCGGTAATTTCCGTCAATGACCCAGCTTTGATGTTCATCCATAAACGCCCTGACCATGCGCTGCGCCTCGGCGCGGTCGCGCTCGACCCAGCCCGGCGTGAACTGCACAGTATCCAGATGCAGAACCGGGCAGTCCAGCGCCTGCCCCAGCCTGCGTGCCAGCGTCGATTTGCCCGACCCGCTGTAGCCCAAAATGGCGATTTTCATGCTTTCCCTCCCGTCCGGCGTATTCTTTTCAGGTGCTGCCCATTATACCAAAAAAGCAGCCGGTTTGCTATCCCTCTTGACAAAATCAGGCTGCGGGATTATAGTTTATCAGTAAACAGTTGACAGCAAAACCTGTAGAGGTGGTGCATATGCGTCTTTTGCCGGGTGAGTACATCCAAGGCCTGCGCAGGCTTGACAAAGCCTACCGCAGTCAGCTTCAGCAGCTGGTGGGGGAATACGAGCTGACACCAGGGGAGATGGCGGTTCTGCTCTTTCTGCACAACAATGCGCCCGAGCTGGACACTGCAAGCGACATCGTGCGCTGCCGGGATTTGTCCAAAGCGCTGGTCGCGCGGTCAGTCGAGTCGCTGCGGCAGAAGGGGTATGTCACGCTGTCACGCGATGAGCATGACCGGCGGGTCATCCATCTGGCGCTGAGTGAAAAAAGCCGGCCCATCAGCCGCGAAATCGAACGGAGGCAAAGCCTGCTGTGGAGCCGGCTGGGCGAGGGCATCGAGCCCGAAGCCCTCAATGCGGCACTTGAAACGCTGAGCCGGCTCATACACAACGCACAAAACAATCTGACAGGAGAGGATACTCATGCAGACAAATAGTATTGCCGGCGGCGCTGACCTGGGCCGCGACGCCATTGGCCCGCTTCTTCGCAAGCTGGCTGTTCCGGCAATTCTGGCCCAAATTGTCAATCTTCTGTACAACCTGGTCGACCGCATGTACATCGGCCATATCAAAGACATCGGACCTGACGCACTGACCGGCGTCGGCGTCTGTATGCCGGTTATCATGGCAATTTCGGCCTTTGCCGCGCTGGTCAGCATGGGCGGTGCGCCGCGCGCTTCCATAATGATGGGCCGCGGCGACCACGAGCAGGCCGAGAATATCCTGGGCAACTGTACCACGCTGCTGACCATTATCGCCGTTTTGCTGACCCTTATTGTCTCGGTTTTCGGTCAGAGCATCCTCATGGCCTTCGGCGCCAGCGAAAACACCATTGGCTATGCCTGGGAATACATGCAGATTTACGCAATCGGCACCATTTTCGTCCAGCTGGCGCTGGGTCTCAACGCCTTTATCAACGCCCAGGGCTTTGCCCGCATCGGCATGATTACTGTCGTCATTGGCGCTGTATGCAACATTGTACTCGACCCCATTTTCATGTTCATTTTTGGCATGGGCGTGCGCGGTGCGGCCCTGGCCACTATTTTGTCTCAGGCCGTTTCCTGCGTCTGGATTCTGCGCTTTCTGACCAGCGATAAAAGCCACCTGCGCATCCGCCGCAAATATCTGCTGCTGCGTCCCCGCATTTTCCTGCCCGCTGTCGCGCTGGGGCTGTCACCCTTTATCATGCAGTTCACCGAAAGCGTGCTCAATGTCTGCTTTAACACCAGCCTTCAGCGTTACGGCGGGGATATTGCCGTCGGCGCCATGACCATTCTAAGCTCTGTCATGCAGTTCACCATGCTGCCGCTGCAGGGGCTGACGCAGGGCGCACAGCCTATTATCAGCTTTAACTATGGTGCGGGCAAAACCGACCGCGTCAAGCAGACCTTTTGGGTGCTCTTGCGCTGGGCCGCCGTTTATGCCGGCGCCATGTGGGCGCTGTGCATGCTGGCGCCGCAGCTGCTCATCAGTGTTTTTACCGACAGCGCCGAGCTGAGCGAGTTTACCCGCTGGGCCATGCGCGTCTATATGGCGGCGAGCTGTATCTTCAGCGTCCAGCTTGCCTGCCAGCAGACCTTTATCGCGCTGGGCAACAGCAAAACTTCGGCTTTTCTCGCTCTTTTGCGCAAGGTGCTGCTGCTCATTCCTTTCATCTATCTCCTGCCGCAGCTCATTGACAATCAGGTTCTTGCCGTTTTTCTGGCCGAACCGGTGGCCGATGTCATTGCCGTCAGCGTCACCGCCAGCTTGTTTGCGCGTGAATACCGCCGTCTGGACAGTCCCAAAAAATAACGTATATGTTTTCATAGGCAAAAAACAAGCATCCCGTGTGGGATACTTGTTTGCATATTCATATCATTTCCAGTGTCAGGCGCTGGGTAACTCCCATTGCGTCAAGCTCACCGGCGTCGTGCGTGACGAGCAGCACAGTGCGGCCCGCACAACGCGTACGGGTGTCAGCTATGACGCGCGTACGGGTGTCGCGGTCCAGACCTTTAAAAGGCTCATCGAGAAACAAAACGTCGTACTCAGCCAACAGCGCACGCAACAGGGCGACGCGGCGGCGCATTCCGCCCGATAGCTCACGCGCCGGCTGACCAGCGCAGCTGCCGAGGCCTACGGCATCCAGCGCGTCCAGCGTCTTTGCGCGGGCAAGCCCGGGTGTGACCAGTCGGATGTTGGCCACAGCGTCAAGATTATCGCACAGGCGGTCTTCCTGAAAGACCGCGCTCATGCGCCGGCCTTCAAGGCCGGTAACGCTGCCCGCGTCGGGCTGCTCGAGCCCCATCAGAATGCGCAGCAGGGTCGTTTTGCCCGCGCCGGACGGCGCCATCAGCCCGGTAACTCTGCCCGCAGGGAGTACGGCAGAAAAATCGCGCAGCACCGGCTTTCCGTCATAGGCCTTGCACAGCCCTGTAATGCAGATATCCGCCATGGCTCACATCCTCTCGAGCGCGCGTTTCCCCCGCCTGAGCAGCAGAAGGAAGAGCTTTTCAAAAGCCAGGCTCAAAAGCACAATGACCAGCGTCCACGCGAACAGGTCCGGAGTGTTGAGATAGACTTTGGCCTGCTGCAGCTGTTCACCGATGGAGCCCTGCGGCATACCGATGACTTCGGCCGCGACGCCCGACTTCCAGCTCAGGCCCAGCGCCGCGGCACAGGCTGAGTGAAAGTAGGGGAAGACCTGCGGCACATACAGGTACCGCACCCGGCGCAGCGCCGGGATGCGGAAGACCTGCGCCATTTCCAGCAGCTGGCGGTCCGCGGCGCGGATGCCGCCGAGCGTGCTGGTGTAAATGACAGGCAGTACCATCAAAAAAGAAATGAGCACCGCAAGGTTGCGGGAAGAAAACCAAATGAGGGCCAGGATAATAAAGGACGCGACCGGAATAGACTTGACGGTCAGCATGGCCGGCGCCAGCAGCTCTTCAACGCGGCGGAAGCGCGATGCCAGTCCGGCCAACACAACGCCGGCGCCGGCACCCAGCAAAAATCCGCCTGTGATGCGCAGCAGCGTGAAGAGCACTGCGCCCCAGAACTCCGCTGTGACGGCAAGTCCCGCCAGCCGAACGAGGACCCGCACGGGCGAGACCAGCAGAATCTGCTGGTCAAGCGCCATGCTGACAGCCTGCCATACGGCCAGCCAAAAGGCCACCGCCCACGCCCGAATGGTCCGCCGCCCGCGGGCATCCCGCCCCTTTTTCATATCAACGGCTGTAGTAGAAATCATCGGCCGGCAGGGCTCCGCCCACCGACTGCGGGTTCTGCTCAAGCAGAACAGCCAGATAGCCTGACAGGTTATCCTTCATCTCGCTGCCCTCGATAAAGGTGATATTGCATTCGGGCAGCGCCTTCTGCGCCACCTCAGCGGTGACGATATCATACTGGCCGACAAGCTGGGCAGCCTCTTCGACATTCGAGTTGACAAAGTCAACAGATTCCTTATAATGGTCCATAAAAGCTGAGACCGCTTCGGGATTCTGTTCGACAAATTCGCGGCGCGCGACAACAACGCCGGTAATCAGCGTCGAGGGCGCGTCGCTGCCTTCCTGCAGCTTGTCCCATTCTTCGGTCAGGTCCAGGGCCACGCGAATGGTGTCGCTCTTGGTCTGCGCCGTGGTGACAAAGGGCTGTGGCAGCATGGCAATGGCGTTCTCTTCGGCCATCAGGGCAGACAGACATTCAGCGTGCTCGCTTTTCCACTCAATGGTGACGTCGCTTGCGGGGTCAATGCCGTTTTCGCTGAGAATATAATTGAGGGCATATTCCGGCGTGCTGCCCTTGCCGCTGGCGTAAATGGTTTTGCCGCGCAGGTCCTCAACCGAGGTCACGGTGTCGCCGCTTTCGACGATATAGATGACGCCCAGGGTGTTGATGGCCAAAACCTCAACGCTGCCTTCGGTGTTGTTGTACAAAACCGATGCCAGGTTGGCCGGTACTGCGGCGATGTCGATTTCGCCCTGCACCAGCTTGGGTGTCACCTCATCGGCCGCGGCGGCGATGGAAAAGCTGTAGTTGTTGTCTGTCAGGTTTCCGGCCTCAGCCTCGCTCATGAACTGGACCATGCCCATGGCCGTCGGCCCCTTGAGCGCCATAACGCGCACATCGACCGGGTCGGCCGCCGGCTCCTGCTCAGGTTCCTGATTGGCAGTGTCTTCCGGATTGGTCTCAGTGGATGGATCGTTCGTATTTTCGGTCGACTGGGACGGGTCGTCGCCGGCTGCGGGCTCAGTGCTGTCAGAGCATCCGGCCAGCATTGCCGTCAACAGGGCGAAAATGCACAGCAAGGACAATAGTTTTTTCATTCTCGATACTTTCCCTTCATGCGATTTTTGTTTGGGGTTAGAGCATTCTAATCCCTTCGTTATTCTACTGCCAAAGTAAAGTGTAGTCAAGCCATTAACTTCTGCGTCTGCATATTTTCTTTACCGGCCTTTTACAGCAGGCTGATGGCGGATTTTACGCTCCGGGCGCAGAATAATATCTGTATGCAATCAAACAGGCTGAATATAAATATAAAGATAGGGCCGCAGGCGCAAAATGCCGGTGCGGCAACGGAGGTCGATATGACAAAATACGCAATTGTTGATTTGGGATCCAATACCATCCGCCTGTCTGTTTACGAAAAAAAGGATGGTGGAGACTTTGACCTGCTTTTTTCAGAAAAGGAAATGGCCGGGCTGGCCGGGTATATCGAAAAAGGCGTGATGACCGAACCCGGCATCGCGCGGGCCTGCGAAGCACTGTGGCACTTCCGTTATCTGCTGCACCTGTTCGGCATGGAAGAAATGCATGTATTCGCCACAGCTTCGCTGCGCAATGTCACCAATACGCAGGAAGCGGTCGACGAAATCCGCTCGCGCACCGGCATACGGGTCGAAGTCATCAGCGGGGAACAGGAAGCGCGGCTGGGCTATTACGGCGCGCTCGTCTCGGCAAAACTCGAGCAGGGGGCCCTTTTCGATGTCGGCGGCGGCAGCACCGAGCTTGTCACCTTTGCCGATGGACGCATTTTAAGCGCGCAGAGCCTGGACATCGGCTCGCTCAATCTTTTCCAAAAGCATGTCGAGGGTCTGTGGCCCAAAAAGACCGAGGTCACCCAGATCATTGAGCACATCAACGAAGAGCTTCGCCTGCTGCGTCTGCCCCGCGAACCGGTTGCCCACCTGTGCGGCGTCGGCGGCACAGCCCGCGCCGTGCTGCGGTTATGCGGTCTCGTTCACCGCCTGCCCCGCCAGTGCAGAACGCTGACAGCCGCACAGCTCGACGAGGTCTGCATGATTCTGCAGCAGCGTGAGCGCAAGACACGGGACCTGGTGCTGCGCGCCTGTCCGGACCGTGTGCACACCATCATCCCCGGTGCCCTGCTGATTCAGACTCTTTGCCGCACGCTGCACTGCCAGGACCTGTTTGTCAGCCCATACGGCGTTCGGGAGGGCTATTTATGCCAGAAAATACAATGACACACGATCTCACTTACACCCAAAACCGCGAGCTCAGCTGGCTGCGGTTCAACGCCCGTGTGCTCGAAGAAGCCATGGACCCGACGGTCCCGCTCATCGAGCGTCTGCGGTTTATTTCAATTTTTACCAGCAACCTCGATGAATTTTTTATGGTGCGCGTGGGCAGTCTGTTCGATTTGTCGGTCATGACACCCGACGTTCGCGAAAACAAAAGCGGCAAGACGCCGCAGCAGCAGCTTGACAGCATCTATGACGCTGTGCGCCCCATGATTCGCGTGCGCGACGCCGCCTATTCGCAGCTGAGCGCCGAGCTGTGCGAGCGGGGCGTTGAGGACCTTTCATACGAGCAGCTTTCAGAGAGCCAGCACGAGTTTGTCCGCCAGTACTACCGCGAAAACATCCGGCCCCTTTTGTCGCCGCAGATCATCGACCCCAGCCACCCCTTTCCGCACCTGAAAAACAAGGCGCTGTACGCCGCCGCTCTGCTGCGCCACAAAACCCGCCCCCTTCTGGGCATTGTTCAGGTACCGGAATCAGTACCGCCTATCCTGACCTTTCCCGGCGAGCCGGGCAAGTATATCCGTGCCGAGACCATTATTTCGCACTATGTGCGCAAGATTTTTCACATTTATGCGCTCGAAGAGCAGGCTGTTGTCTCCGTCACCCGCAACGCCGACCTGAGCTATGATGAGGAAAAATTTGACGAAGACAACCCCGACTTTCGCACCCATATCTCCAAACTGCTGCGCCAGCGCGACCGTCTGGCGCCGGTACGGCTTGAAATGCAGGGCGACGCCCCCGCACTGCGAAAGCAGCTGCTCGAGCGCCTGAATCTGTCCGAGCAGCAGTGCTATACCTGCAGCTGCCCCCTTGTTCTGGGCTATGCTTATGCACTCTCGGGGCTGGACCCCAGCCTTTACAACCCGCCCCACACGCCGGAATACCCGCCCTATCTGCGGCCCGATGTGCCCATGTGGGATCAGGTGCGCCAGCGCGACGTTCTGCTGTTTTATCCCTACCATTCCATGCAGCCGTTTCTGTCCCTTCTGCGCGACGCGGCCCACGATCCCCGCGTCCGCTCCATCCAGATTACCATTTACCGGCTTGCCAAAAACTCGGCCGTTGTCAAGCACCTGTGCGAGGCCGCGGAAAACGGCAAGGAAGTCACCGCCATTGTTGAGCTGCGTGCACGCTTTGACGAACAGAACAACATCAACTGGGCACAGACGCTGGATGAAGCGGGCTGCCGCGTCGTCTATGGTCTGGACGGCTTCAAATGTCATTCCAAAATCTGTCTGATTACGCGACAGGAGAAAAACGGCTTCAGCTATGTGACTCAGATTGGCACCGGCAACTACAACGAAAAAACATCTGCCCAATATACCGACTTTTCCATGATGACGGCGCGGACATCCATCGCACAGGACGCCATTGCGTTTTTCCAAAACATGCTCATCGGCAATCTGTGGGGCGAATACAGCCAGCTGCTGGTGGCGCCGGTCAACATGAAGCCGACCTTTCTGCGCCTGATTGACAGCGAGATTTCACGCGGCACCAGCGGCCGTATCATCATCAAGGCCAACTCGGTCACCGAGCGCGACCTGATTGACAAGCTGGCCGAGGCCTCACAGGCCGGCGTGCGCATTGACCTGATTATCCGCGGCATCTGCTGCCTGGTGCCCGGCATTCCGGGCAAGACCGACAACATCACCGTCACCTCGATAGTAGGACGTTTCCTGGAGCACAGCCGTATTTACTGCTTTGGCGACGGCCCACTGCGTCAGATGTATATCGCTTCAGCTGACATCATGACGCGCAACCAGACCCGACGCGTCGAAATCGCCTGTCCGGTTGAAAGCCGCGAGCTGCGCGACTGGTTTTCCTCTTACCTCGATTTACTGCTTTCCGACAATGTCAAGGCCCGGCGCATGCTGCCCGACGGCAGCTATATTCCGTTGCCGCCCGGTGAGGAGCGGATTGACGCGCAGAGCTATTATCTGCACAACCCCGTTGAGCTGTCTGCGACTGCGGTGCCGAAGCAAAGTGTTTTGCAACGCATTAAACACAAAATCGGCCGCTGAGCGCTGGCCCATGCAGAGTCCTGGTTTGCGGCATGGCTGTTTGGCCATGCCGTTTTTCCGTACTGCAATGCTCGGGCACGCGATTTTTTCTGCACATATTATGGAAATCGCTGCTGTTGTGTGATAGAATACCAGTGGCGTTTGCCTTCGGCCCGCTGCGCCGGAGCCGGCGCCCTGATTATACGCCTGCCGCCTGCCAGCGGTCCGGTGCAGAGGAGTGCCTTCATGACCTTCAGCAGTACTGTGTTCCTGTTTTTGTTTTTTCCGGCTGTGCTGGCCGGATATTTTGTGCTTCCGCAAAGATGCCGCCGGCTGCGCAACCTCTTTCTGCTTGTGTGCAGCCTGGGCTTTTATTTTTACGGCGAACCGCGCGGCATTCTCATCATGCTGGTCTCCATCGCCGGCAACTACCTGATTGCCCTGGCGCTCGAACGCTGGTCCGCGCGGCGCAGGCTTTGGCTGGTCCTGTCGCTGCTGCTCAATCTGGGGCTTTTGTGCACCTTCAAGTATCTGGGCTTTTTTGCGCAGAACCTTCAGCAGCTCGGGCTTTCGGTGTCAGTGCCCGACATCGTCATGCCCATCGGCATTTCCTTTTTCACCTTTCAGGGCATGAGCTATGTGTTCGACGTCTACCAGGGGACGGTGCGCGCACAGCGCAACCCCCTGCTTGTGGCGCTGTATATCTCGCTGTTTCCGCAGCTGGTGGCCGGCCCCATTGTCCGCTACGAGACCATCGAGCTCGAGCTGACAAGCCGGCGCGAAACGCTCGACGATGCCTCTAACGGCATGCGGCGGTTTATTTTCGGCCTGGGCAAAAAGCTGCTGCTCGCCAACCCCATGGGCGTCATTGCGACCGAGGTCTTTGCCATGGACGCAGCCGTCACGCCGGCTCCTGTGCTATGGGTCGGTGCTATTGCCTATACCTTTCAGATTTTCTTTGACTTTTCCGGCTATTCCGACATGGCCATCGGCATTGGCCACATTTTCGGGTTTCATTTTCTTGAAAACTTCAACTACCCCTATATCTCGCAGTCCATCACCGAGTTCTGGCGGCGCTGGCACATTTCGCTGTCCGGATGGTTTCGCGACTATGTGTACATCCCGCTGGGCGGCAACCGCCGCGGCAGGGCCCGGCAGCTTTTGAACATTCTCATCGTCTGGGCCCTGACCGGGCTGTGGCACGGCGCAGCGTGGAACTTTGTGCTGTGGGGCCTGTACTTTGCCGTCATCCTCATCGCTGAAAAGCTCTTTCTCGGCAAGCTGCTGCAAAGGCTCTGGCGTCCGCTGCGGCACGTCTACAGCCTGCTGCTCATCGTCGTCGGGTGGGTGCTTTTCAACGCCGGCAGCCTGACGCAGGTGGTGCAGTACACATCGGGCATGTTCACAAACTGGAGCTTTACCGCCGCCGAGGGGAAGCACGCGCTGTATCTGCTGCTCGAATACCGCTTTGAGCTGCTGGCCTGCGTGCTGCTGTCCATGCCTGTGGTCCCGTGGCTGGCTCGGAAGCTCGGGGACCGGCCGTGGCTCGAGCCGGCGCGCATGATCCCTGCATTGGGTGTTTTTGTGTTGTCGCTGCTGGCGCTGGTCAGCACGACTTTCAACCCGTTTATTTATTTCCGTTTTTAAGGAGGCGCACGCATGAAAAAGACCTGGCAGATTGCGTTTTTGTCCATTGTGTGCGCCGTTCTGGTGGCTGTACCCGTATTGTCTGTTTTTGGCCCGCGCCAGGACATCTCACTGTACGAAAACCGCACGCTGGCTTCGCTCGAGCCGCTCAGTATGCAGACCATTTTCGACGGCAGCTTTTTCTCAAGCATGGAAAGCGCGCTCTCTGACCACATCATCGGCCGTGACCACTGGCTGCGCGCATACGTCCGCTGGCAGGCCGGACCGCTGCAAAAGCCGGTCGTCAACGATATTGTGCTCGGCGACGGGGTGCTGGCACCCTACCGCACGCCGGTTTATGAAGACCCCGACTACACCCAAAAGGGCGTCGATATGGCGGCAAGCCTTGCCGCAATCCGCGATTTGTGCGAGTCCCTGGGCGGACAGTTTGTCTATGTCGGCATTCCCGAGCAGTCGAGCGCCATGCGCGGCCATTATCCCGATTACCTGTACAGCGGCGCGCTGGTGACCGACGAAGTCCGCCGCAGCATGGCTGCGGGTCTGGCAGGGCAGGGCATTGAGTTTGTCGACATGGTCCCGATTTTTGAGCAGGCGGGCATTGAACAGTACTATTTTAACGGCGACCATCACTACAATCTGCGCGGCGCTTACGTCACCTACCGCGCCATTTTGGACCGCCTCTCCGAGCTGGGGTACGATCTGCCCGTCCTGCTCGAAGAGGACATGGAGTATGTCGCGCTGCCCAATCCGGTCTACGGTTCGCGCAGCCGTCAGCTGTACAACGCCGTTGACATCCGCGACCAGGTCGAAATCTACACTGCCGGAGAAATCCCGTTTGACCGCTGGGACAACGGCGAACCGGTCGAAAGTACGGTTTTCACCCTCCCCGAAAACGACGAGGCCCCGGCCGCCTACACCGTTTACATGGGCGGTGACCAGGCTGAGGCGCGCATCGACACGCATCGCCCCGACCTGCCCAAACTGCTCGTTTTCGGCGACTCCTTTTCAAACGCCGTCGAAACCTTCCTTTATCGCAGTTTTGGCGAGATGCGTTCGCTCGACCTTCGCTACTACACCGAAAAAACGCTGAGCGAATACATCCGCGAGTACCAGCCTGACGTTGTTTTGTGCATCCGCGACGACCTCAATTATCTGAGCGCCGAAGGCAACGGCGATTTTGAGTAAACAAAAACCGGACTCAAAGAGTCCGGTTTTTTTACTTTTCCATAACAAAGTTGGTCAGAGAAACCCCCTGGCGCTCAACCCTCTGCTGCCGCACCTCACGGTAGCCCCGCTTTTCAAAAAAGGGGCGGGCTGTGATGGACGCGTGGGTCGTATAGTGCTCTGCTCGGGCCGCGGCTTCCAGCGCGTCGCACAGCGCTGTCGCCACACCGCGGCCCTGGTGGTCCTTGTCGACAAACAGCCGGTCAAGATAGCCGCTCTGGTCGATGTCCCCAAACCCGATGATGACTCCGTTTTCTTCAGCCACAAAACTCTCGTGCGCGTGCAGTGAACGGTCCCAGGCCTCAAGATCGGGCTGTCCCGTCGCCCAGACGTTAAGCTGTTCCGGCGTGTAATCCCGTGCGTTGACTGAATGTACAGTGTCGTAAAACAGCTCGGTCAGACGCCGGCAATCTTCTGACCTGTATCTGCGTATGGTCATGGCACACCCCTCCGTCTGCTGTATGGTTATGTTATTATACTGCGCCGCACTCAGGCTGTCAACGCGCTGCAAAAGCATTGAAAAAGCCCACAGGATGTGCTATACTGTGAATTGCGCATTTCTGTCTGCGCCCGTAGCTCAGCAGGATAGAGCGTCCGCCTCCTAAGCGGAAGGTCGGGGGTTCGAATCCCTTCGGGTGCGCCAACGTCAATGCCCGGGACACAAAAGGTCCTGGGCATTGTTTGTGTATCTGCCCGCCACCTCAGAGTTACACGACATCATTTGCTATTTGATGACAACTGCGATATAATATGAGAAGTCACAATGTACACAAAAGGGAGCTTTAAACATGAGTATCGAATACCATAACCTGATGGAAGACATCGTGCTGCAGGAGGTTGACGACATCATGCGCTCGGGCGGCGGGTGCTGCTGCGATATCTGCAAAACTGATGTCATCGCATACGCGCTCAACCACCTGCCGCCCCATTATGTAGCCACGCATAAAGGCCGTATGATGGTCAAGCTGCAAAGCTATCAGACCCAGTCCCATGCCGATGTCATTGCGGCTTTGAGCGAAGCCGCACAGCTCGTCGCCCGCAACCCGAGACACGAAGACAAGGACTGACTTTGTTGATGTGACCCTATTGCCGGTTTAAAAAGCTGCTCCTGACAGCCTGCCATTCTGCAGCAAACCACTGCCGCCACTGGTCACAAGCCATTACGGCGCAGCTTCCCTGACGCGGGCAGGTCTCGCACGGCGAATGCACCATATTATTTCTCCTTTCTTTTCTGCAAATCTATATTTATATTTTAATTGCATTATCGGTTTTCGTCAAGTAATTTCTAGCATTATCGATTTTTTATCTTTAAATTATCAGCAAATATTTGCGCTTTTGAAATATTCGTGATAAAATAGGGACAAAGGGGGCTTGTGCCATGACAACAGGTGAACGCATCAAAAAGCGCCGGCTGCAGCTGGGGATGACTGTTCCTGAGACGGCCGATAAGCTGGGCGTTTCGGTTGCCACCATGTATCGCTATGAAAAGGGAGAGATTGAAAAGCTGCCCAGCACAGCGCTCGAACCGCTGGCCCGGCTGCTGCACACGACGCCGGCCTGGCTGATGGGGTGGAAGGAGGAGGACGGCCCGTCCTATCCTCCGGTTGGGCACATTCCGCTTCTCAAAGACATTTCAGGCGATGTTCCGCTGCTGGACGAGCAGAACATTGAAGATTATATCCCTTCGCCACCTTTTCTGCGGACTGACTTTGCCATTCGGCATCGTGGTCATGACATGATTAACGCCCGCATTTTTGACGGCGATATCGTCTATATCCGTTCCTGCAGGGATGTCAACAACGGTGAAATTGCTGCTGTACTCATTGACGGCCAGATGGCGCTCAAAAGGGTTTACCGTATGCCCGACCGTTTGACGCTTCGGGCGGAAAATCCGCTGGTTCTGGACCGGGTGTTTTCCTGGGCCGAGCTGGACCGCGTCCGCATTGTGGGGCAGGGCGTTTGCTTTTTAAGTCCTGTCCAGCACGAGGCGGACCGCGCTGGCGGCGACTGGCGCCGCTTTGTCGGCCGGCCTGCCGCAGCGCGGGGCGGGGGAGTCACGCCGATGGACGAAGAGCAGGCTCGCCTGGCCTGGAAGCATGATCAGCAGCGCAAACGCTCTGGCAAAGACCCGGCTGACGAATAAGGCGGCATGACAAACAACGAGATCTGGCAGATCGCTCTGCGGCAGTCCGCCGTCGACGTTGGCTGCCAGCCCGGCGACTTTCTGCGGCCGGACAATGTGGTCGTTCATTCACGGACAAGCGCCGCTGCGCGCCGGTATCTGGAGCTGCCCTTTGACTGTCACCTTGTTTCGTACGGCGCCAATATTGTCGCGGCCGTGCGGCCTGGGCTGGATGCAGTCGTGCGCCAGTATATTGACCGTTATCCGACTGAACACTGTTTTGAGACGCCAAACCTCCATGTGCTCAATGACGCCCTGCAGGCGTTCGGCCTGCGCGTCTGCTACATGGCTGAATATTTTCTTCCTGACTGCGGCCTTGTGCGCCCTTTGCCCTGTGATTTTGCACTGCGGCTTTTGACGCAGACTGACTTTGGCGGTCTGTACCTGCCGCAGTGGAGCAACGCGCTGTGTGAAAAGCGGCGTGCGCTTGACGTACTCGGGCTGGGCGCCTATGATGGCAACACCCTTGTCGGGCTTGCCGGCTGTTCGGCCGACTGCGATGAAATGTGGCAGATTGGCATTGACGTTTTGCCAGCTTACCGACGGCGGGGCATTGCCTCAGCCCTGATAAGCGGTCTGGCGGTCGAAATTTTCAAGCGCGGTAAGGTGCCGTTTTACTGTGCGGCATGGTCAAATCTCGGGTCGGTCCGCAGCGCCATCAAAAGCGGATTTCGCCCTGCCTGGGTCGAGCTGACCGCGCGCAGCGCGGATTTTGTAGCGCAGCAGAATCAATAAAATGCTCTGTACAAAAAGGCGACAGCAATATGCTGTCGCCCTTTTATATTGCCGGCTGCTCTGATTGTCCGGCCCTTTTTACAGCCAAATGGAAAAATCGCCATAGTCAAAGGTCCCGCTTCCGTGACAAAGCTTTCCCTCGGATTTCAAATGCCGAAAGGCATCCCGCACGCGCAGGAGCAGTTTCGGCTGCACATCCAAAGCGTGATGCGCGGGAAGCAGCCTTTGCACAGGCAGCTGCGCGACCGTTTCGAGCGAGTGCAGATAGGCTGCCGGGTCGGTCGACGGAAACCAGGCCGTCAGAACGCCCTGATAAACCAGATCGCCTGTGTAGAGCCAGCCCCGCTCTGCTTCCCAAAAGCACATGTGTCCCGGCGCATGTCCGGGCGTATGCAGCACATGCACCTGTCTGCCGCCCAGGTCAATGACTTCTCCGCCGCGCAGCACTCTTGACGGGGTCCCCTGAAAAAACTCATAGGTGCTCAGGTCAAAGCCTGCGGGCAGGTCACAGCGGTCGGCCACATAGCCTCGAATCGCCTCAATGGGCTGCGGGAACCCGCCGCGCAGCCAGTCCAGCTCAGCCTCGTGGGCATAAAAATCCGGATAGTGGCGATGTCCGCCGATATGGTCCCAATGAATGTGCGTGGCTACAGCAGTCACCGGCTTATCTGTCAGCCGGTCAATCACCCGGGAAATATCGCAGATTCCAAGTCCGGTGTCAATGAGCAGGCAGCGTTCAGTGCCGCTGAGCAGATAGCAGTGCGTTTCTTCCCAGTGGCGGTATTCGCTGATGACCGCGGTGTCATCATCCATACGCTCGATGGTAAACCAGCTGTCCAGGGGCACGTTTTCCATCTCGCGGCAGGACCCGTTCACTGCTTATCCGCCTCGCTGTTCTGCGGCTCAGTCTCGACGCGGGGAATAAACTGACTGGCGACCCGGCCGCGGCCGCGCGAGCGGACGTGGAAAAAGCCAATCACCGAAAACACAACGGCACCGACGAAGTTGACAAGCAGGTCCTTCATGGTGTCAATCAGGCCGATGTCCAGATATCCGCCCAGACCGAGGCTCTCGCCGTTGACCACAACATCTGTGATGTTGTCGATAATGACCGGGTGGTTGGACTTTGTGGCGTCCAGCGAGACCGACGAGATGTGATGGACGACAAAATCCTTTTGCATGTCAGTGTGGAAAAAGGTGTCCATGCCAAACTCAAAAAATTCCCACAGCACGCCGATGGTCATTGAAAAGCAAAAAGCCGCGACAGCGACATACAGCGGTGACAGCTTGAGCGAAAAGCGCTCGCTGCGGTTCATGATATCGATCAGGGAAAAGCCGATGGCCGCGCACAAAAAGCCGTTGACGACGTGCAGCATGGTGTCCCAGAACGCAAAGCGTACATAATACGCCTGCAGCTCGCCCAGAATCTCGGCCGCGAAGATGAATAAAAATATGATGATTTCAAGCGTTGTCGGCAGGTCGATGCGCAGGCTGAGCTCGATGAGACTGGGCAGCAAAAACAGCACCAGCGTCAGCACGCAGAAAAACAGGCTTTCGTAATCACCGCGGATAAACGCCAAGACGGCTGAAGCCAGCACAATCAGGCGCAGGATAAAGTAAATGGCAAAGGCCTTTTTATCGCGTCGGGCCTGCTCAAGCAGCTTTTGGCCAAACCCGGGGGCGGTCTTTTCTCTTTTCTTTTTTTTCATGACTGGCCTCCCTCGATCAGATAAAAACAGTATAACACACGGGCCGGCGGATTTCCAGCTGTAATAAAAAAGCCCCCGGAGAAATTATTCTCCGGGGGCGCCGCTATTATTTCAGATGCTTGTCAAACCATCCAGCGATCTCTTCCAGACGGCTCATGCGATTTTTAGGCTTGCCCGAGCGCGAAAGCTCGTGGTTTTCGCCCTTAAAGAGGGCTATACGACTGTCAACGCCGTGCCGGCGCAGCGCTGTGAACATCTGCAGCGGCTCGCTCAGCCAGCAGCGGTAGTCCTCGTCCGACTGAATGAACAGAGTGGGTGTCTTGGCCTTGTGCGCGCACTTGAGGGGCGATGATTCCCACATGGCGTCAAAGCCCTTCCACGGGTCGGTGCCCATCTGAGCCAGGTTGTGATAATACCCGATGTCCGTGGTCAGGCACTTGGACATGTAGTTCGAAATCGAACGCTGGGCGCAGGCTGCTTTAAAGCGGTCTGTGTGGCCGATCATCCAGTTGACCATGAACCCGCCGTAGCTGCCGCCGCAGCAGGCCATGCGGTTTTCGTCCAGATCAGGGTAGCGGCGCACGACCTCGTCGGTCAGCTCCATCAGGTCCTGATAATCGATGGTCCCCAGTTTACCGGTGATATTGGCAAACTCTTCGCCGCGGCCGTCGCTGCCGCGCGGATTGGTGTAAAAGACGAAGTATCCGCGCGCGGCCAGAATCTGCATCTCGTGATGATAGACCGTACCGAAAACAGCCTTGGGGCCGCCGTGAATTTCGAGTACGCCAGGATATTTTTTACCCGGCTGATACCCGGCGGGCTTCAGGACATAGCCGTCCAGCTCCCAGCCGTCGCTGTTTTTAAAGGTGAAGGTCTCGGGTTTGACAATCTCATGGGTCTGGAAGAACTCTTCGTTAAAGCCGCTCAGACGCTTTTGCTCGCCGGTGTCAAGGTCAAGCGAATAAAGCTCGGGCAGGCGCATGTCGCGCATACCGATGAACAAAACTGTGCGCCCAAAGACGTCAAAGCACGAAACTGAGCCCTCGTGCGCCATGTGGACTTCGGTGCTGCCATCGGCAGCCACAGAGACCAGGCGGTTGTCGCCGTGAAGCGTGCGCAGCATGTAGATGCGACCGACCGAATACTTCAGCGTGCGGCCTCCGCCGTAAGAACTGTCGGTGCCCACACCGCCGCCGACCTCAGCGTCAGGGAAGGGCAGCTCGGTCACTTCGCCGCTCTGCAGGTCAACGGTATAATAGCCGGGATTCTTGCCGGGGAACTCGTTTTTCTGACCGGTGAAGAACACGCGGCCCGACATAAAGCAGATGTTGCCAACCCCCATGTCGCCCTGGGGCACCAGGGTACGGGTCTCGCGGGTGGTGATGTCGTAAAGCCACAGCCCGCCCTGACGGCGCTTGGGTCCGTCGATGGGCACGCAACCGCTGTACAGCACCTTGTCGCGGCCCGGGCTGAGGCGGGCCGCCGCCACGTCAAACTCAGGAACTGTAACGGCCGTCAACTCGCCGGACGCGCTGTCAAAAATCTTGGCCGCGCGGCGCTGCTTGTTGACAACGCCCTTTCCGTTGGCCCAGAAGGGCAGCTCGTCAAAAATCTCGTAGTCAACGCCCTTTTTGGCGTGGAATTCGCGGGTCTCGGTGTCCGGAGCCAGGTCAGTCTTACACAGAACCAGGTACCGGGTGCGGTCGATCATGCGGATGTCGTCAACGCGCTCGGGAATGTCAAAGGCCAGCGTGGCTTCGCCCCCCGTGATGGGCAGTCGGTAAAAGCGGGTGTGACCCTTTTCGACCTTGTCGCGCGTGACTGACGAGAACAGGACGTTTTCATTGTCCAGCCACACCAGCTTGCCGCCCTGGCAGCCAGCTGTCATGGGCTTGATCTTGCCTGAATCGACATCGAGCAGCCACAGACGGGTCTTATAGGCGTTTTTCTTTTCATCCGGCTGGTGGGTGAAGAACACAGCGCTCTTGCCGTCAGGCGAGAACGAGATATTGGACAGGAATGTAAAATCGTAAAAATCGCGAATCTCAATTTTTTTACTCATACCAGCTCATCCTTTCAGGTGGGCGTTCATCCAGCCGACAATCTCTTCCATACGGCGGATGCGCGGACGCGGCTTGCCCGAGCGCGACAGCTCGTGGTTTTCGCCCTTGAACAGGGCCACGCGGCTTTCGACGCCGTGCATTTTCAGGGCCGTGAACATCTGCAGGCACTCGACCATAAAGCAGCGGTAGTCCTGGTCAGAGTGGATGAACAGCGTCGGGGTCTTGGCGTTGCAGGCGTACTTGAGGGGAGAAAGCTCCCACAGACGCTCGGCGTTGAGCTCGGTCAGGGTGCCGTGCTGGCTCATGTTGAAATGGTAGCCAATGTCGGTCGTACCTTCAAAGGTGATCCAGTTGGCGATGGAGCGCTGCGAAACCGCAGCCTTGAAGCGGTCTGTGTGGCCGATGATCCAGTTGGTCATAAAGCCGCCGTAGCTGCCACCCGTCACGCCGACATTGTGCACGTCGATATCGGGAATCTGCCTGAGGCACTCGTCGGTGAATTCCATCAGGTTTTTATAATCAACGTCGCCGTATTTGTCCAGCAGGTCGGCAAAGGCCATGCCGCGGCCGTCGCCGCCACGCGGGTTGCAGAAGAGGACGAAATAACCCTGCGATGCCCACAGCTGCATCTCATTGTGGAAAACCGAACCGAACGCGGTGCGCGGACCGCCGTGAATGTGCAGAATAGCGGGGTATTTTTTGCCCGGCTCATAGCCGGCAGGCTCCATGAACCAACCGTGAATTTCAAAGCCGTCGCTCGCCGTAAAGCGCAGCGGCTTGGGAGTCGAAACCGCATAATCTTCGACGACCCAGTCATTAAAATGGGTCAGCTGCGTCTCTTCGCCACTTTCACTCAGGCTGTACAGCTCGGGCAGGCGGTCGCCGCGCATGGCGACCATGACGACCTTGCCGTCCTTAGCGTCAAAGCAGTCGACGCTGCCCGGCTGGGTCAGGCGCTCAGACCGTGCGCCGTCCTTCATAATCCAGCGCAGATAGCTCTCGTCATCCTCGCCGGTGACATAATACAGCTTGTCGCCGTCAAGCTTTAAGGTCTGGCCGCCGCCGAGGCGCGCGTCCGAGTTGACCGAGCTGCCGCCAAAGCTGCGGTCGTATTCGGTCAGAAGGGTCTTTTCGCCGGTCTCGGCATCGACCAGCCACAAATCGCCGTGCGCGTACAAATGGGCGTCCTTGCTCTTCAGGGTGACCAGCACGGTCTTTTCATCAATCAGCTTGGGCTGTCCGATGCGGTACGACCCCGGCTCGACCAGCACACGGCACTCGCCGGTTGCGGTATCAAGGGCGTACAGCCCGTTGTAAATGGGCATCATATCGTCAAACTTGGTGCCCGTGTAGACGACGCGGCCGAAAGCGGCGTCGACAGCGCCGACATTAAAGTAGTCCTCGGTCATTTTCTGCGCTGTGCCGGCGGCCGGGTCGCATACATACAGGGCGCTGCGGCGGCGGCTGACATCGCCCTGACCGTTGGACCACCAGGGCAGCTCTTCAAACACACGGTAGCGCGGGTGCTCATATTCCTCGAGCGCCTCCTTGCGCGCCTTTTCATCCATCGAGGCAAAGTCGGGACGGTTGAGGTCGACCTTTGCCGTGACCAGCCAGCGGCCGTCAGGAAGAACGCGGGGCGCGCTGCCTTTGCTGACGGGCAGGGTGCACAGCGGGGTGGCCTCGCCCCCGCACGGGTCAATGACAAAGTACTGAGTCAGGACGCTGCCGTCCTTTTTGGCTTTTTCAACGGCCTTGCCGCGCGCAGCGGCAAAGACGATCTTACCGTCCGGCGTCCAGGCAAACTCGAGTCCATCGCCCTGCGCCGTCAGACGGCGGACAGTGCCGGTCTCGTTTTCCAGCACCCAAATGTCGCCGGGGTAGCTGTTTTTTTCAAGATCAGCCTGCCGCAACACAAAGGCAGTCAGCTTTCCATCAGGCGAAATCAGGGGACTGCTGGGAAAGCGGTAATCCAGAAAGGTCTCAGGGGTGAAGTGTTTCATAAAGCTCCTCCTTGCCCGGTCGGGCGTTATTTCAATGTCTTTTTAAACATTTCAGCCAGTTCTAATTATTATGCAATACCGCACAAAAGTCAAGGGCATGAGCCAAAACCCCTGTCAAAAACTGACAGGCAATGAGCTATTTTTGAAGATGCGCGTCCATCCAGTCGATGATTTCGTTCATGCGCCGCACGCGGGCCTGCGGCTTTCCGCCGCGCGAAAGGCCGTGGTTTTCACCCTTGAACAAAACGATGCGGCTGTCGACGCCGTTGCGGCGCAGGGCGGTAAACATTTCGTAGGCGTGGACCATGTAGCACCGGTAATCCTCGTCCGCATGAATGAAAAGGGTGGGCGTTTGGGCGTTTTTGGCGTGCTTGAGGGGCGAGATTTCCCACAAAAGCTCGATATTGTGTTCAATGTCCGCCCCGTGCTCTTTGAGGTTGAACCACGAGCCCAGGTCAGATGTACCCTGATAGGCAATCCAGTCTGAGATAGAGCGCTGGGCGCAGGCCGCGCGGAAGCGGCTGGTGTGGCCAATCATCCAGTTGACCATATACCCGCCATAGCTGCCACCCGTCACGCACAGATTGTCTTTGTCGATATCCGGGACTTTTTCCAGGCACACATCGGCAAACTGCATGAGGTTTTTGTAGTCCGTATCGCCGTATTTGCCGTACAGGTCGACAAAGTCAAAGCCGCGGCCCGAGCTGCCGCGCGGATTGCAGAAAATGACAAAGTACCCGCGCGAAGCCCACAGCTGCATTTCGTGGAAGAACACCGTGCCGTAGGCGCCGCGGGGTCCGCCGTGGATGTTGAGGATACAGGGGTATTTCTTGCCCGGCTCATAGCCTGCTGGTTCCATGACCCAGCCGTGGATGCCAAATCCGTCCGGGTCGGTAAAAGAGATGGGCTGGGGCGTTGAAACGGCGTACTGCTCCTGCACCCAATCATTAAAATGGGTCAGCTGCTTTTCTCCGCCGTTCGGGTCCAGGCTGTACAGCTCAGCGAGCTGGTTGCCGCGCATGGCGGCCATCACGACCTGTCCGCCGCGCACGTCAAAGCACTGGACGCTGCCCGGACCGGTCAGCTGCGGCGACAGCTGTCCGTCGGCATCCATCGTGTGCAGACGGCAGTTGTCGCCGTCCCCGACCGTGACCCAGAGCTTTCCACCGTCGGGCTTAAAGCTCCGGCCGCTCCCCATGTAGGCGTCCGTGTTGACGGCGTCAAACAGGCTGTCTTCCGGCGCGCCCAGGCGGCGCATTTTTCCCGAGTCGATGTCAATGGCGTACAGGCTTCCGTTTGCATACGGATGGTCGCTGTCGTCCGTCATCTGCTCAAACACAGTGTTGTGGTCAAAAAGCATGGTCGAATGGAGCGTATATGTACCCGGCTCGATGAGGGCGCGGCTCTGCCCGGTCGCGGGGTCGAGCACGAAGACGCCGCTTTTGCGCGTCTGCAGACCGTGCAGCTCTTCGCCGGTATAAATGACGCGGCCGCAGTCACAGACAACCGTGGCCACGTTAAAGCGCTCGGACGTTACCTTCTGCGCCGTGCCGGCCGCCGGGTCGCACAGATAAAGAGCCGTGCGGATTCCGCTGATGTCGCCGCGGCCGTTGGACCACCACGGCACCTCCTCAAAAATACGGCAGCACGGGTCCAGGTATTCCTTGAGCGCTTTCTGGCGCTCCTTTTCCGGCAAAGCATCAAAGTCAGGGCGGTTTAAATCGACCTTACCCGTCACGACCCATTTTCCGTCGGGCAGAATGTGGGGCGCGCCGCCCTCGATGGGCAGGGTGCACAGCGCCTCGGCTTCGCCGCCCCACGGGCTGATGACAAAGTACCGGGTCAGCATCCGGCCCTCTTTTCTGGCGCGGCTCACCTCGTCGCCGCGCGGAGCGGCAAAGACAATCCTGCCGTCGGGCGTCCAGGCAAACGAAAAGGCATCGCCCTGCGCCGTCAGGCGGCGGACTGTGCCGGTCTCGTTTTCCAGCACCCAAATGTCGGCGCGGTAACAGTTTTTTTCAAGGTCGGTTTCGGTCAGGACAAAAGCCGTCAGCCTGCCGTCGGGTGAAATAAGCGGGCTGCTCGGATGTCGGTATTTTGCAAAGGTCTCTGCAGTAAAGCGTTTCATTGTCATCCTCCTGGCCTAAAAATACTCGTCCATGTAACATTATTATGCACTGCGACGCAAAAGTCAAGGGCACATACGCTCTGTTTCATGCTTTTTAGACAATATCAGATATGACGCTTTGTGCACCATTGATGCAGCTTTGGAATATTGGTGAAACAGGGAATGATTTTACCGCAGCCTGTTTGAAAAAATACCTGGAATGTGATACAATAAAATAAAAAGGAGCTTTGAATCATGGCTAAAGACACTAAAGTCGGTTGCATTACGTTGTTGTTGTGGTGTGGCTCAGGGGCCGCTTTGCTTGGTATCGGTATAGTTGATGCTAATGCCGTTTTGATGCTTATTGGACTTCTTTTAATAGCATCATATTATATTTTTTCTCATATTGCAATGTTAATTGTTAATGGTTGGGAAGACCCTTATCGTGAAACAAGAAAACGAGATAAACAAAATTATGAAAAATATGGGGAAAGCACTAGAAAAGACGATTAAGCTATACGTCAGAAATGTTAGAAGCCGCAGCGGAATTTCGCAAAAACGGTTTCTATGATGAAGATTCTGCATTTTTCATTTACAAAAAGGAGAAGGAGAACGATACCCATGCAACCCGGAATGACCCACACGCTGACCGCCGTAGTCGAGCCCTCGATGACGGCGGCCAACATGAAAAGCGGCTGTCTTGACGTTTTCGCAACCCCTGTGATGATTGCTTTTATGGAAAACGTCTGCCTCGAGTGCGTCCAGCCTGTGCTGGACGAGGGCATGACGACAGTCGGCACAGCCGTCAACGTCCAGCATCTTGCACCCACCCCGGTCGGTATGCAGGTGCGCTTTGAGTGCACCCTGCGCGAAATTGACCGCCGCAGGCTGGTCTTTGACGTCAAGGCCTTTGACGAAGTCTCTCTCATCGGCGAAGGCACTCACGAGCGCTTCATCGTCGAGGGACAGAAATTCGTTGAAAAGTGCCGCAGCCGCACACCGGGCTGACTGCCGGCGCAGAGCGGGGCGATCCTCGCGGTGACGAAAGAGTCAGTTTCGCCCGCCGCACCTGAAGCACCACCTGCGCCGCAGGATGCTGCCGCTTCACAGCATCCCGCACCCCCGGACGGCCCTGCGGTAAAGAAAAAATCCGGATGGCGTTTCTCCCCGCGGCGGCTCTCTCCCTATCTGACCGCCGTGCTGGGGGCGTTTATCCTGGCCTTTGGCCTTTACAATGTCCATTCGCGGTGCGATGTGACCGAGGGCGGCGTGCTGGGCATGACGCTTTTACTGCACCACTGGTTCGGCGTATCGCCCGGTATCTCGGGCTTCATTCTTGACGCGTCATGCTATCTTGTCGGCTTCAGATTTTTGGGTAAGAGCTTTCTGCGTTTTTCCATTGTCTCAAGTTGCGCATTTTCTCTGTCCTACAGCCTGCTTGAGCGCTTTCCGCCCCTGCTGCCCGACCTGTCTGCCATGCCCCTGGCCGCTGCCATTGTCGGCGGGCTGTTTGTCGGCATCGGTGTCGGCATTGTCGTACGGCAGGGCGGCGCGTGCGGGGGAGACGACGCGCTGGCCATGACCATTTCAAAGGTCTCAGGTCTTCAGATTTCTCGCGCCTATCTTTTTACCGACCTTGTGGTGCTCGGACTGTCGCTCAGCTATATCGCTCCGCTGCGCATCTTTTATTCCCTGATTACGGTCACCATCTCATCCTTTTTAATAGGGCGTATTCAGAACCTGACCCTGCCCATCCGTTCTTCCAAACGTCTGGGGGATTGATCTATGGACAAAACGACCATCAAACAGCTGGCAGTCCTCATTGTAGGTGCTGTGCTGCTGTACACAGTGGTGCAGCATCTGTCGCTCATCTGGGCGCTGCTGCTCTTTATCTGGCAGCTTTTCTTTCCGTTTTTCGTCGGCGGGTGTATCGCCTTTATTCTCAACGTGCCCATGCGCGGCATCGAAACCCGGCTGTTCGCCAACGCACCAGCCAAGCTCAAGCGTTTTCAGCGCGGAATCAGTCTGGTGCTGGCGCTGGTGGTTATCTTTGCTGTTTTGTTTTTCATTGTCCGGCTCATTGTCCCCGAGGTCACCAATTCGGTTGAAATTTTAATCAGCAGCCTGCCTGCCTTTGGCCGCAGGGTCGCGGCCTGGGCAACGGAACTGGCCCAGAGCTTTCCTGAGATCAGCGATCTTTTAAACCAGATCAGCTTTGACTGGCAAGCCCTTGTGACGAGTGGCCTGAACACACTCAAGGACATGGGGCAAAGTTTATTTAACTCTACGGTCGGTGCCGCCGGCTCGCTGGTCAGCGGCATTGTCAACGCTGTCATTGCATCGGTTTTTGCCATTTATGTGCTGCTGCAAAAGGAAAAGCTGGCCCGCCAGTGCAAAATGCTGCTGTACGCCCTGCTGCCTGAGCGCAAGGTCCTGTCTCTTTTGGAAATTCTGGAGCTTGCCAGCAAGACCTTTTCGCGCTTTTTGTCTGGCCAGTGCGTCGAGGCCCTGATTCTGGGCACCATGTTCTTTGTCGCCATGACGATTTTCCGCTTCCCGTACGCCGTTATGGTGGGCGCGCTGGTTGCGCTGACCGCACTCATCCCGCTGGTCGGCGCCTTTATCGGCTGCGTCATCGGCGCCTTTCTCATCCTGATTGTCGACCCTGTGCGGGCGTTTTGGTTTGTCATCATGTTCCTCGTTTTGCAGCAGATTGAAGGCAACCTCATTTATCCCCACGTTGTCGGCAACTCGGTCGGCCTGCCCTCCATCTGGGTGCTCGTCGCCGTCACGGTCGGCGGCAACCTGATGGGCATTGCGGGCATGCTGCTGTTCATTCCCATCTGCTCGGTGGCATATGCCCTGCTGCGCGGGTGGTGCTACCAGCGTTTAAAAGAGCGGAAAATCTCACCGCGGCGCTGGAAAACCTGAGAAAAGTGCAAAAAGCCTCTCGCTGCCGAGAGGCTTTTTCTTTATTTTTATTTAAAGGATGTTCTGGTTCAAAAGGGAAGGACTCTCACAGAAAATCAATACAGACAAGCTGCCTCAAAAATATTTTTAAAAAAATTTTTTCCTGCCGTGCAATAAACCGCTTTTCCCACGCATGTATGGGACAGAACGACAACGAAACGATTACCTGAAAAACAGGAGGAACTCAAATGAAAAAGTTTATCGGTACGCTCACCGCTCTGTGCCTTGTGTTGACACCCTGCGCCGGAGCTGCCGCGCTCAGCACCACTCCCACCCAGACTGCCGCAGTAACGCTTGAGCAGCTGCTCAATGTCACCAACGATCAATTCACCCCGCTTGTTCAAAATGGCACCGTTTATCTGCCTGTGCAAATCATCGGCGAATTTCTGAGCAAGGTTTTCAGCTGGGGCTTCAGCGGCGGAACCGGCGCGACTGCGACGACCCCGGTCACCAGCGGCCAGACTTCTTCCGGCAACGTCATCACCCTTGACGAGGCCAAGGCCATTGCTCTGAAAGACGCCGGTTTCTCTGAGTCGCAGGTCACCATCGTCCGTGCCCATCAGGATTACGATGACGGCCGCCTCGAGTACGAGGTCGAGTTCTACAAAGATAACGTTGAATACGATTACGACATCGATGCCGCTACTGGTAGGATTATCAGCCGCGATTATGATGCCGAGTATTACACCCCCATTACCAATCCTGGCAGCTCCTCTTCCGGCAATGCCATCACTCTTGACGAAGCCAAGGCCATTGCTCTGAAAGACGCCGGCTTCTCTGAGTCGCAGGTCACCATTGTCCGCGCCCGCCAGGATTACGATGACGGCCGCCTTGAGTACGAGGTCGAGTTCTACAAGGACAACGTCGAGTACGACTACGAAATCAGCTCGACCGGCACCATTCTCAGCCGCGATTATGACGCCGAAGGCTATGCCCCCGCTCAAACCGGCAATGCCATGAGCATGGATAAAGCCAAGCAACTGGTGCTTGATCGTGTTCCCGGCGCGACGACCAGCAATATCGTGCAATTCAAACTCGATTATGACGACGGCCGCCAGCTGTATGAAGGCAAGCTCTTCTATAACGGCCTGGAGTATGAGTTCGAGATGGACGCCGTTACCGGCACCTTCTACGATTGGGAAATCGACCGCTAAGCAAAAGTATTACAAAAGGGACGCCCGGGGGCGTCCCTTTTTTGTCAGCGCTGCGGCCATCCCAAAAGGGAAGGCAGTTTCTGCAATTATTATTTCCCGGGGCGGAATATCATTTTGCCGCCGCGGGCGCCGGTGCATTTGCCGTCTTTAACGGCCATCACACCGTTGACAAAGACATATTTGATGCCAATATTGTCCAGGTCAGCAGAGCCGTAATCAGCCGGACCGGCGATGGTGTCAGCATCAAAGACAACAAAGTCAGCATCCTTGCCCGCTTCGACAGTGCCTTTGTTCGTAAAGCCGCCCATCTCAGCAGCCAGACCAGTCATCTTGCGGATGGCCTGCTCGAGAGTGAGCAGCCCCTTTTCGCGGACAAAGGTGCCCAGAATACGCGGATAGGTGGCGACGCCGCGCGGATGCCCCATTTTGCTCTTTTCCGCCTCGTGGCTGCCGTCAATGCCGACCATGGTGCGCGGGTATTTCATGATGTTCTCAATATCCCACGGGCAGATCATGCGGTAAATGGCGCCCACATCAGCACCATCATCGCACAGCAGATCAAAAATCACCTCGTACGGGTCCTTGTTCTGCATTTCGGCGATTTCGGCGACCGTCTTGCCGGTCAGCTCGGGATGGCTGGGCGAGCTTACAATAACACCGGCCGGTGTGCTGCCATAAATCAGGTTTTCATATTCGTCGGTGTCATTGGCGAGCTGCTCGCGGATCTCAGCGCGGATGGCCGGGTCATGCAGCATTTCAACCAGCTTGACAAGTCCCTGCGACGCATACTTGGGCGGCATGGATGACAGCAGGCTGGTCGAGCCGCCGTCATAGGGATACTGGTCAAGACCGACCTTGAGTCCGCGCTGGTTGGCCTCTTCAATCAGGCGCAGGGTCTCTTTGGACTTGCCCTCGTTGTGGCGGCCGGCGATTTTGTGATGCGAGACAACAACGGGAATGCCGCAGGTCTCGGCAACGTGAATGGTCTCTTTGACCGACTCGATGACCTTGTTGCTCTCGTTGCGGATATGGCTGGTGTAGCTGCTGCCCGGATATTCGGCCACAACCGAGCACAGCGCTTCGATTTCCTCAGGCTGTGAATAGCTTCCGGGCGGGTAAATCAGGCCGGTCGAAAGGCCCATGGCGCCGGCCTCCATGCCCTCGCGGACAAGGGCTTTCATCTTTTCCAGTTCCTCGTCGGTCGGCTTGCGGTTGTCATAGCCCATGACGTTGCCGCGAATATTGCCGTGTCCCATGTAAAAGGCCATGTTGGTGGGCAGCTTCTGCTTGGCAATCTCTTCAAAGACCGCCTTGGACGTGCCGCCCTTGGCAAGGATGTTTTTCTGCTGCTGCTCGCTGATGTACGGGCCGACGGCCGAGAACTTGGGGTCAATATACGGCTCGAGCGAAACGCCGCAGTGACCGGTGATTTCAAACGTAATGCCCTGCTCCAGGATGTTGGCCGCGTCAAGGTCGGCCAGAACAGCCAGGTCAGAGTGGGAATGCCAGTCGATAAAGCCCGAGCTGACGCACAGGCCGTCGACATCGAGCACTTCTTTGGCGTCCTGGCCCGACAGGTCGCCGACTGCCGTAATGACGCCGTCTTTGACGCCGACATCGGCTTTGAACCGGGGCTTGCCAGTGCCGTCGACAACGGTGCCGTTTTTCAGAATCAAATCAAGCATGTTTATATCCTCCCTTACTTTTGCTTGTCAAACACAATGGGCGCGCACATGGGCTCAAGCGGCGCTGACAGCGACACGACCGCGCCGGTCAGGTCGTAGTTGAACCGCACCGGGACATACCCTGCGCCTTCGCTGCGGCCATCGACGCAGAACAGGTCATAGCCCGCCGGCAGCATCTGCATATCCTTGCACAGGATGTGCATGACCAGCCCGCCGTCCTGCTCGCGCACGGTCAGGCGGCCGTAGCCGGGGTGGAAGAACTCGCCTGCATAATCACCGTTGGGCCGCGACTGAGCCGGCGCGTTTTTGATGGCGTCTTCAATTTTTTTCTCCTCTTCCTGCGCCTGATGCAGAGTGCTTTCCATAAAGTCCCAGAACCGGCCTGCCCAGTCGATTTCGCTCAGGCCGAGCGCCAGGTCAGAGATGATGTAGCCCAGGGCAGCGGGGCTCTGGTTGCGGTTTAAGTTGGTCAGCACTGAGAAGCACACGCCGTCATTCGGCAAAAAGCCGACCAGGCTCTTGAAGCCGTCGATGGTGCCGCCGTGATGCACCAGTTTGTGCCCGCGGTAGCTTTCAATGAACCAGCCCTGCCCATAGCAGGTGAAGTCGACCTCCGGGAAGTCATAGGCCGTCATCTCGCCCGGCTTGATGATCATTTGCGGATTGTGCAGCTGGTCTGCCATTTTTTCAGAAAACACGCGCTTGCCCTCAAACTGGCCGCGGCCCAGCTGCAGGCGGGCCCAGCGGTCAAGGTCGTGGACCGTCGAGCTGATGCAGCCGCAGCTGCCCAGATGCGAAATGTCGTTGTACGCCATGCGCTCGAGCTGGCCGCCGCGGTACTGATAGGGCTCGGCCTGGTTGGGGACCTTGCCGCGGTAGTCAGATGCGTTTAAGTAGGTGCGTGTCATACCGAGCGGCTTCAAAATACGCTCAGTGACAAAATCCTGCCAGCGCTGGCCGGACAGCTTTTCAGTCAGCACCGTGGCCAGGGTGAACATCAGGTTCTGGTAGTGCATACGGGCGCGCGGCTCAAAGGCAGGGGGCAGGTACCGCAGGCGGTGCACGACGTCATAAATCGTGATATCGCGGTCGTTGAGCCACATGATGTCATGGCGCGGCAGGCCGGACCGGTGGCCCAGCGCGTCGCGCACTGTCAGGTGCTCGGTCATGTAGCTGTCATACATTTCAAAGTCGGGCAGGTAGGTCTTGACCGGCTTGTCAAGGTCACACTTGCCCTCGTCGCACAGAATGCACACCGCCGTGGCGATAAAAGCCTTGGATGCAGACGCGATGGCGTAAATGGTGTTCTCGTCAGCCGGGACATTTTCTTCAACATTGGCGAGACCGCCGCCGCAGAAAAAGCTCTCGCCGTCCTTATGTACGCTGACAACGACAGATGGAATATGATATTTTTCGCGGATGCCCTCGATAATCTGGTCGAGGCGCTTTTTCATTTCCTGATTGGTCATCTCCTGCTGCTCCTTTATTTTATCTTTTTGAACACAATGCGCTCTTTAATGTTCGGCTCAAGGTCGGCGTGCAGGGCAACAACATGATTGGCCGCGTCGGTTTCAAAGCTGGCGGGGAAGGCCGCGCCGAACACCGGAGCGGTCAGTTCGAAATGGTTATAGCTGACATGCTCGCATACGACTTCCGTGCTGCCCCATTCAACCTGTAGCTTCCCGTCCCGCACGGTCAGAATGAGCTCGCCGTAACCGGGATTTTCATAAGTTCCGGCTGCCTCCTCGAGCTCAAAGGTCGGAGGAGCGTTCTTGGGCGCGCTGCTGCGCATTTTTTCCTGCTGCTCTTTGTCGGTTTTATGCATATCGGCATAAAATTCCTCGAGCTTGTCAACCCAGCTGACCGGTTCGTCGCCGAAAAACAGGTCGATCAGCGTATACATGATGGCGTTGTTGGCTGTGCTCGCGTTCTGGTTGGTCAGAATGGACATGCCGAAGCCGGTGCCCGGCAAAAAGCACTGCATGGCAGAAAATCCGTCGATATTGCCGCCGTGGTGCACCAGCTTGCGGCCGCGGTAGCTTTCAATAAACCAGCCCAGTCCATAGGCGGGCAATGTGGTATAGCCCTCGAATACCTTGCCGGTACCGAAATCGTCAATGACCATCTGATGCCTGTGGCATTCGCGGATCATTTTCTGGGAAATAATCTGCGTATCGCCAACCTTGCCCTCATTGAGGTGCAGGGCGACCCACTTGACCATCTGACGGGTTGTCGAGTTGATGCTGCCCGCCGCGCCCATGACCTCGACATCCTTATAGGCCATGCGCTTGGTCTCGCCCGTCTCGCGGTCATAGGAATAGCCGCGGGCCGCGCGGGGATAAGCGGCCATGTCGCGAGCCGCGTTGAAGTTGACCGGGTCCATGCCCAGCGGCTTAAAGATGCGCTCGCGGACAAAGTCCTCCCATTTTTGCCCCGAAATGCGCTGCACCAGATAGCCGGCCAGCAAAAACATGTGGTTTTGATACTGCATGGTGTAGCGGAAGGGTGCGCTCGGCTTTAAATAGCGCAGCCGATGAACGATTTCATCCGGCGTGATGCTCTCCATCCGCGGATACCAGGAGAACTCATGGCGCGGCAGTCCGCAGCGGTGGCACAGGATATCACGTACCGTCAGGTTTTCAGTGACATAGCTGTCGTACATTTCAAACTCGGGGATGTGCTTTTTGACCGGGTCGTCGAGCGTCAGCTTTCCGTCGTCGCACAAAATGCAGAGCGCTGCAGCGACAAAAGCCTTGGTGCTCGAACCGATGGCGTACATGGTGTCCTCGTCTGTGGGGATGTTTTCCTCGATGTCTCGCAGACCAGCGTTCAGACTGACGACTTTTCCGTTGTCGTAAACCGTGACGCTGGCTGAAGGCGCGTGAGATTTTTTCAAAATCTCCTCCAGTGCGGCCTGGGCTCTCTTGACATCCAACATAACACTACCTCCTTGAATGTTTTGGGCAGCCTGACAAAAACAAGGCGCCTTTTATCCCTTTATTATATCTTCAAACCAAAGTTTATGCAACAATTTTGCTACAGATGCTCATACGAAAAAGGCCTCCGCAAATAGCGGAGGCCCGATTTTTACAAGACAAACTGCATGGCGCGCAGGACCTCGAACAGGTCCTTGGTCTTCATCTGAATGATATTGTCTTCGGTTTTCTTAAAGCCGGGGAAGTACGACATTTTGGTGGCCTTGGCGTGGTCGCGGTAGCAAATTTCAACCACATACTTCTGCGGCAGGGAGCACAAGGCGCTCTTCAGGTCCTGACGCAGGGCGCGCTCGCTCTCTTCGCGAATGCGCTTGACGGCCAGAGCCGGCGAGATTGAGCGGGTGGCGCTGCCCATACCCGTTTTGACAGGCACGGTCACCAGCTGCGGATGCAGGGGCATGGAGTCCTCGCACAGCTGACGGTCGCCGGACAGGAAAACCGTCGGTACACCCTCAAGCGCGCACGCCCAGCTGTACAGCATGAACTCGCTGGTCTTGACGCCGTTGATCTTGATCCACAGCGGCGCCAGCGTCATGGTATGCGACAAAGGGTTGCCGTCGCGGCCGGCAGCGTTGTGATAGCCGACAAACATGGCCGCGTCAAAGCCGCTTTCAACGCCCTGTGCCATGCCATAGGGGTGCCCCGTCCAGTTGCGCTGGACCTCGACACATTCAGGCAGCTGGGTCACGTCAATATTGATGCCCGAGCCGTGGGCGTCTTTGACCAGGATATAGTCCGCGCCGGCGGCGATAGCGCCCTCGCAGGCGGCCTTGACCTCGGCCGTCATCTGGCGTGCGTGGGCGGCCGCACAGGCCTCGCGCATGGTGTGGGTTTCTTCCCACACAGTCGTTGTTGTAATGCCCTCAATGTCGCAGCTGATAAATACGCGCATAGGTTTAGTCCCTTCCTTTCACTAATCACATGATTTGCAGGCAAAGCAGGCGCCGCCTGCGCGACGCCCGAACCTTGAGTGCTTTCGTACTGTAACAGTATAGCACAGCTGTGCGCCGCAGAGCAATAGAAAAAGGCCGGATATTTATTTTTCAGAAGACAACCCGAAAAACGTCATAACCGACTGAAGCCTTCCCCGCCCGATTGACTTCGGCCGGCACAGGGCAGCAAGTCTTTAGAAGCAACTGCGTGCGGGCATCCTGAAATTCTCAACATTTTCACCAGATTTTAAGAGTAGACAGCAAGATATACAACAAATCTCATAATTATTTGGTGTATTCAACTGTAGATTTTATTTATTTTGTCCATTATACTGATGGCATACTTCTGTAAAGAAAGGAGCATTTCTATGAACCAGCGTGCTGTGGAAATCAAAATTGCCGGAGCCATTCTTTTGCTGATTTTATTGGCCGGGCTGCAAGCCCTGTTCACAGCGTGGTATGACAGCGCATATTCAAGCCCCATGTACGCCGATACATGGGTAGGAAGCGGCCGCTTGATACAGGCATTGACCGGTATGGTGCGCGAAGCTTTGATTCTGGGCATCCCGCTTATCATCGGAATCGGCTGCGCGGCCGGCCGGCTGCGCCTGCGGTATGTTTTTCTGCTGCTGGTGCTGTACGCACTCATCGTGCTCCAGCTTATCGAGCCGCTGCGAAGTATTGTGATGGGGCTGATCGTCGCGCCTTCAGCTTTACCCTTCTGGCAGCGCTGCACCACATCGTTCAGGCTGTATTTTCAAAATTTCCCGCTGGTGCGCATGTCTGTATTTCTTTACATCGAAGCCGCTCTGACATTTGCAGCAGCCTGCCTCATCGGCTGGCAGACCAGCCGCCGGCGCGGACAGCCCATTGATTTGCACAGCGGCAAACGGACCCGCGTGATTATCGCAGCCGTCTGTATCCTGCTGGTTCTTGTGACGGTCCTGAGCCTGTTCGGCACAATCACAAGTCCTATTCTGGACTGGGCGCGCAGCACGGTAAAGCCGCCCGAGTACAGTACAGAGACCAATGTGCAGTATCTTCTGCTGGGCGGCAGTGTCGCCTCGTGGGGACGTCCGGGCGCCGGCGGCCGGGGGCCTGTCCTGCTTTTCAGCTGGGTTTTGTTCGTTTTGGCCTGTCTGTACGGCGCACGCCGTCTGACGACGCGGCAGACTCTGGTTCTGGCAGGGATATTCACACTTTCCGTCATTCTGACGCAAGTCGTCACACCGGTTTCGGATGAGCTGCGGAGTGCTTATTATTCAGGCTTGCAGCTGATTCTGATGATTTACAAACACCACCAGGCTGATTTCTGGCTGTACAACATCCCCTATCCCGTGACCTATCTGATTCAGCTGCTTTTCTGCGCCGGCGGACTGCTGGGCTCTGCCGCCATCTTCCGCGCCCTGTCGCGCGAGCCTGCGCAGCACGTTTAGGCGGTCCGGCCGTGTAAACAATCCAAAAAGGAAAGCGGCTCTGCCGAATTGCCGGCAGGGCCGCTTTTATGTTAAAAAGTCACAGACCGCTTCACGGGTGAGCTGACAGGGCTAGCAGTCAGCGCTTTTTTACGCTGCTGAGGCTCAGAAGCCAAGACCCTCTATCCAGGCCTCAACATCTTCCCGCGATACTCCGCTGCGGAATCGCTGGCCTTCCAGCCAATCGCCAGTGCCCGCCAGGTCTGCCAGCAGCTCGCCGCTCTGTCCCAGGCCTGAGCTGGACGATGTGCAGAAGGGGATGACGGTCTTTCCGGTGAAGTCATTGGCCGCCACAAAGCTGTCCGCCGGCCAGGCGGCGATGCCCCACCAGATTGGATATCCGATATACACCACATCATAATCGGCCCAGTTATCAGGGGTATAGGCCGTAAGCGCTGTGTCGCGCGCATCCGGGTTTTCGTACTCATAGACCACCCGGCTGTTCTCATCGTTCCAGTCCAGGTCTGCAGAGGTATAGGGCTCTGCCGGAACGATTTCGAACAGGTCGCCGCCAGTGGCAGCGGCGATGTGCTCGGCCACCTGCCCGGTGTTGCCTGTGGCGGAAAAATAGACCACCAGAACATTCGCATTTTCAGCCGGCTCCACTGGCTGCTCCGGCGCATCCGCGGTCAGGTAGTTTTGCAGAATTATGGCAACCTGCGCCCGGGTTGCGCGCTCCCCGGGAAGAAAGCGGTTTCCGTCCGAGCCGTTCATAATGCCGTTGGCTCTGGCCCAGTCCACGGCCTGTGCGGCATAGAGAGAAATCTCGCTTTCATCTGCAAAGCTCTGTCCGGCCTGTGCCGCCGGACTGCCGGCATAGCGCCACAGAATGGCGGCGGCCTGCTCCCGGGTCACCGGGTCGTCCGGCCCAAAGCGCTCGTCCGAATAGCCGCTGACCACGCCGTTCAGCCTTGCCCAGTAGACGCCGTCGGCGTACCATGCATCTCCCGGCACATCGGCAAAGGGATAGCCCAGGTTCTCATTTGCCAGCGGGGGAGAGCCGGCCAGCCGGTACAGGGTGGTGACCAGCATTCCGCGGGTCATGCTCTCATCGGGTGCAAACGCGGTGTCCGAGACTCCGCTCATCAGGCCGTTGTCCCGCACATATTCCACGGCGCCGGCATACCAGGCGCCGGCGTCCACATCGGAAAATCCGGTATCCTCTGCGGCGGCAAAAGTGTTCATCCCGAGGCTGAGCATTAGAGAGAAGGAGAGCAGCAGGGCTCCAAGTTGTCTGCAGGTCTTCACATCATTTTCTCCTTTCACCGGTTATTTTTTTATATATGTGGAATCGGGCTCTGGCACGGGGCCTACTTCTGCCCGTCTACATCAGGCACCATCTCAGCATACTTTTTCAGCATCTCCGGCGTGCTGGTATAATAGCGCTTCTGCCGGTCCATGGCCGCGATTTCCGCCATTTCCCCATCGGTGAGGGCAAAGTCAAACAGATTGAGATTTTCCCTGATGTGGTCCGGGTTTTTCGAGCCGGGAATCACGATATTGCCCGCCTGGATGTGCCAGCGAAGGATGATTTGCGTATTGCTCTTGCCGTATTTCCTGGCCAGCCGGGTGAACAGGGGCTCTTCCAGCAGACCTCTGTCGCCATGCCCCAGGGGATACCACGCCTGAATGACAATTCCCTCCTGGGCCAGGAATTCTTTCAGCTCTTTCTCCTGCGAGTAGGGGTGGACCTCTGTCTGCAAAACGGCGGGCTTTACCTCGCAAATATCCAGAATCTCCTGAATCTGGGCAGGGCTGAAGTTGGACAGGCCAATAGCCCGCACCTTGCCTTCTTTGCAGGCCTTTTCCATCAGCCTGTACCCGGCGGTATAGTTGCCGGCAGGCTGGTGAATGAGCAAAAGGTCGATATAGTCAGTATCCAGACGCTGCAGGGTCTTGTCCACCGCGTCGGGCTGCTCGTAAAAGCTGGGCCACAGCTTGGTCTCAAGGAAGATATCCCTGCGCTCCACACCGGATTTCCTGATGGCGCGGCCCACAGCCTTTTCGTTCACATAGGCGTTGGCGGTGTCGATGAGCCGGTAGCCGCACTGGATGGCGCTCAGGACAGAGGCCTCTGCTTCGTCAGGGGTCAGCAGAAAGGTGCCAATGCCTGCCATGGGCATTTTCACGCCGTTATTCAATGTCAGAAATTCCATATATTCCATCCTCCATCTGTAAGAATTATTTGCTGTGCTTCGCGCCAGTTATACCGCTCCTGAGCCGCCGTCCACCGCATAGATGGCGCCGCTCACATAGCTGGCCTGCTCAGACGCCAGAAAGGCCGCTACATTGGCAATTTCCTCCGGCCGGGCAAACCGCCCGCAGGGGATGCCGGCGGCCAGGCCGTCGCGGTGTTTTTTTGCGTCTTCCGGGGACAGGTCGGTGACATTCCAGATGTTGGTGTCCACCGCTCCCGGTGCAATGGCGTTCACGCGGACGCCGTCGGCGGCCAGCTCCAGGGCCCAGACCCGGGTGAAGTTGTCCACTGCCGCCTTGGCCCCCTGGTACATGGACAGGTTGGCCGCCCGGTGGGTTGAGCCGACACTGGACAGATTGATGATGCTGCCCCTTGCCTTTCGGATGGCAGGCAGCGCGTGGATGGTCATGTTCACCAGCGCCCGCACGTCCAGACTGAAAGCCCGGTCATAGTCAGCGATGGTGATTTCTGTTATGGGCTGTACCGGACACCAGCCGGCATTGTTCACCAAAATGTCCAGCTGCCCGCCGAAAAGGTCACGCACGGCCTCCATAATCTTCTCAATGGTGGCGTCCTGCGTCATGTCTCCCGCCACACAGAAGATTTTTTCATCCGCTGCCGCCGTTTCCCGCAGAGCGGCCTCGTTGCGTCCGACAATGAGGACCCGGGCTCCCTCATGGGCAAACCGCTGGGCAATGGCCCGGCCGATGCCCGAGCTGCCTCCGGTGACTACCGCTGTTTTTCCCCTGAGCATTTCCATATAAAAAAACCTCCTTCAAATATTGTGGTGCAGCACGGTCCCGCGGCCCGCGCCTTTATGTTCAGCCTGCCATTTCAGCAGGAGAATTTTTTAAAAGCTTTCAGCATATACCTGTCCGTTATAACTCGCCGCTATTGCTATTCACAAGCGAGTTCTTATGCCGCTGCATTCTCCTGAATCCAGGTCTCGATGTGCTCGGCAATCACGTCGTTATTCAGGTCCTGAAACATAAAGTGGTCATTGCCGGTAATTCCTTCGTCAGGCAGATGGACCACCGTGCTGCTGCCACCGGCCCCATTATAGGCTTCGGTGAAGACATCCGCGCTGGCCGCCATCATGGACCACATGGCAGCGACAGGCACATCGGCAAACTCATCCCCGATGTAGTCGCCGTAGTAGAAGGTGACAGGGATGTCCTGCTCCAGCAACGCATTGTAAGCCTCGCTGTCTGTCTGGGGCGCTCCGCCAGGCTCAATGGCCACGATGGCGGCGATGTGGTCAGTGTACCGTGCGGTCTCCCAGCCGGGCAGTCCACCCTGAGAATGGGTTACCAGAATGGATTCCTGACCGGTGCGTTCATAAATCTCATCAATAGCCGCCGCTACTGCCCGGGCCACAACTTCGTTGTCGATATTCTGGTCGCCATTGGCAGAATCCATACCTGTGTCCGGCGTCATCTGGCGGAAAAACTGATCCAGTACATTATCCCCCTGGGGGAACTGAGAGCCTTCGTTATAGGTGAATTCATCGTTCAGATAGGTGCCGATGCGAAACTGGGTGTACCAGGTCTGATCGGATGGTTCGGTGGTAATGGTGCCCGCTACCGAGGTCTGACCGGCTTCGCCGCGGCGCGGCTGGTCAATAAGCCAAACGCTGTGCCCCATCCGCAGGAACATGTCGGACCAGCCATCCCGGCCGTCCGGCGTGGTCATCCATCCCATGCGGGACTGGCCATATCCGTGCAGAAACACCATGGGGAGGCCGGTGGCATTCTCCGGAATCTGATAAAGTACATTGGCATGATCCACATGAGATGTGGACCCGGTCCGCGATGTATAGTAGTTGGCTACGTCAAAGGTACCGTCAGAGGAAATCACTGTGCCGCCGACAGAGAAGATTCCCTGTTCGGCAATCACCAGCGCGTCAGAGGATGTCTCTTCAACGGTCTCCTGGGTATCAGGATCAGAATTGCCGGTGGCGGCGTCAGGCGTTTGCGTTTCGGCGCACCCGGCCAGCAAAGAGAGGGCTAAAGCCCCGGACAGTGCCAGAGCCAGCCATTTGCGGTTGTGTTTCATAATCGTACTTCCTTTCTGTTTGTAGGCAAGATTTCTATTCCAGGCCCGGACCAGCGCTTCTTTGTCCGTCAGGACCCGTCCCAATACCCGGTGTTTGACCCGGGCGCAAGTCTGGCTATCGCTGCTGAAACAGCCAGCCCATGATGTCCTGGTCCTGCGCAAACAAGTTTCCTCCACCGTGCTGATTGGAAACACCGCGCTCCTGAAAATAAGAAGCATCCTTGATGTCCAGAACAAGGAGCTGAGCGATTTCTTCATCAGACAGTCCGGCCTGCCGGTACAGCTGATAGAGCTGGTCATACGCATTCTGCGTCGGCTCTGAGCCGTAATATTCGTCTTCAGCCCCAACGACCAGATAGACCGGCGTCTGACTTTCCACTACGGGTTCATAGTCGCCGTCCCACCGGGAGCTGCAGTGCAGATAGGCGGTAAACAGATCGGGCCGCAGGCCCATGACCTGCGACATGGTCTCTCCGCCGCCCGAGTAGCCGTTGGCATAGACCTGAGCCCGGTCGATGTTATAAGCATCCAGAAGATATTCCGTTAAAGCGATGGTCTGACGCGCGGACGTTTCTCTCCAATCGCTGAGCTGCGGCGCTGCGATAATCATACGGTCATTGTAATTTTGCGCCTCAAACGCAAAGTCTTCGCTGTATAAGTTCTGTCCGACGCCCTGAAAATACAGTCCTTCGTAACCGGGCAGCGTGAGATACAGCGCATACGGCTCGCTGCCGTCATAGCTGTCCGGAATGTAAATATGATAGTGGATTTCTCCCTCGTCAGAGTAAAGAACATTGTCCAGAAGAAAATCCCGGTAGGTTTCCGTCCCCGATTTGACCTCGGGACCCCCAGCATCCACGGCCGCGGATGCCCCGTCATCCGCCAAATCCTCCTGCTGCTGTGGCAGGGAAGGCGCTGTATCTTCGGGGTTCACAGCCGAAGATGTCTGGCAGGCAGAAAGCCCAAGCTGCATCAAAGTGGCCAAAAAAAGAGAAATCAGTTTTTGCATCGTCATCGCAACCCGACCTTTTTTGGTTTGATGCTATTGTAGAACCTTTTCCCCGTATACGGAAGTTTCGATTCGTTATGCAGTATAAACGAAAGGGTATACACATTTGGAATGCTTTACCTTCTGCGCGTCAGATGATATACTGTTGATATGGCGTAAGGCTTTATTCCTGATATTGAGGTGATTTGTGTGAGCAGGACCTTATCAGCAATACTATTCATGCTTTTTCTGAGGACCGTATATCAGCCGTCACTGAATATCAATTTGCCGGCCACCCATCCGGCTGATGCCTTTGAGACCATTGCTGCGATGCGTATCGCATCCAACAGTCTCGCGCTCGTTATTGACGCCGACGGCGTTGTGTGGCATATGGCGACCGATGGCGACGACGACTGGCGCGAACAGACGGCGCCGCAGGCCGACGCTGTCTGGCATCCTTCCTGGGTCAGCTTTCTGCTGGATGAAGACGGCGTCTTACTGAGCAGTGGCGGAACCCTCGGTGATCCGTGTGGTGTTGATACCGGCAGTGAGCAGACCGGTTATGTCCATGACTGGACGCCCGTGCTGGAAAACGTCGTGGCTCTTGATTCTATCAGCAGTACCACAGCGGCTTTGCAGGCCGACGGAACCCTGTGGGCCTGGGGGCAGCTGTATGGGGCGATGTCTTACACGCCTGTTCGCGTAACAGACGATGTCCGCAGCTTTTCCTATGCAGGCTATGCCGTGAAAACCGACAATACGCTATACGCATGGTCCGGCCGGCTGGACGGGGATGAAATCCTCTGTTCGCTGGAACCCGTGATGCAGAATGTTTATACCGTGGAGAGAGATGCCGCCATTGGGCTGGATGGGACGCTGTGGAAGCTGAATGAAACCCAGCCGCCGCAGAAAGTCATGGACAATGTCATCTCGGTGATGGCCGACTTCCACAGCTCAGATATTTATGCCATTGATCGCAGCGGAGGGCTGTGGTGGTATCATCCTTCCAGCGATGAGTCCCAGCTGCACAAAATCGCGGACAACTGCGCTTATATCGCGCAGCGCGAGTATTGGGCTGACGCACAGGCGCTGCTTTTCATCGACACAAGCAATACGCTCAACGCCGTGTACTATGACGGCGAGCGTACCGGCGAGGTCATACCGCTTGAACCCGATGTGCTGTACGCCGAGACCGCATATGACCGCACTGCGCTGTACGTCAAGCCGGACGGCAGCCTGTGGCTGATAGATTTTGCTATTTTTGAATACGGTGACAATGGGTCTGTAATCATATTCCCGACGAAAAACATCTCTCCCGACGCTCCGCGGACAAAGCTTTTAGACAAGGTCAAAATGCCATAAGCAAAACTCCCGCCGGCAAGACTGCCGGCGGGAGTTTGCGCTATTCAGAGAGCTTCATATTTTCCAGCACTTTCTGCGGCACGCCAGCATCTTTGGCCAGCCACAGTGTTTTGTCAGATTTAATGTACGCAACAAAGTCATCGGTACAGCCGACAGCAAAAAGCACGTTGCTGCCAAGCAGGGAAGCGGTGCCGCCGCCGATGCGCCACAGCTGCCCTTCGTTGTCAATATAAGTGGCGCGGCGGGTCCCGCGCACGATTTGTGCGACATTCTCCGCTACCGTCTGACCGCCCGAGCCGTCAAGCCCAAACCTCCGCAGGACTCCGTCCTGCCCGAGGACAAGGGCGCAGCGTTCCATGGCAATGCTCTGAATATCGGCCTGCTTTCCATCTGCGCACAGCCGGACGGCGTGGGAATCCGCCGTGCTGGCGTCAATCAGCCACACGCCGCCGAAAACATCGAAGGCAAACTAGCCATCCACCTTGACACTGCCGCTCAGCTTCCGCTCGAGCACCAGATACATGTTTTCCGGGATGCGGTCGGGCCACGCCTGTTCCATTTCGAACTGACCTTCATCAGAAATGATGATCTGGTCAGCTGTCACCACTGGCACATAGCGCTCAAAAATATCCGGGCTGACTGCCTGCTCAGGCAGCGTCCTGGTGAACCAGCACGCCCAGACTTCGCCGGATTGCGTCAAAACAAGACCGCCGTCCGAAATGGCCGCCACGTCGTCCATGACCTTTACCGGCCGGGTGCTCCATGTGCCGCCCCAGACCCACAGGCTGTCGTCAGTCCGCAAGGCCAACGTCAGCTCTGTACTCTGGCGAACATCACTTACCTCATCCAGTATGCGGACGGGTTCATCAGAACCGCCTTCTGTCAGTCCAATCCCCAGCGTCCCGCTGAGCGAAGAGCCCCAGCCCCACAGGGTATCGTTCTGGTCGATGGCAAAACCCGGCCCAGCTTTTAAGGCGAAGCTTTTTCGGGTCGCGCAGCTCCATGGCCAATACAAAATCTTCGCGCTCCGCATCCGCCGGGTCCAGGGCAAGAGACGGGCCGAAATCGCCCCAGCTGGCCGAATAAACCGCCCCGTCATCCGTGACGGCGAAGGTCGTCCGTCGCTCAGCCATATCGAGAATCCCTGCGTAGGGTTCATCCATATCAGGCACAGCAGCAGAGGGCCCCATGCAAAGGGTCAGGAACAGAAGGGTTCCGAAAACTCGCTGTATCATAGCGTCACACTCCTTTTTCATTTGTGCGGCATTCGTCAATATTTACAATTTACGCATTACATGTTATCATAAAATTGCGGATATGTACAACTGTTTCGACAGACCCTGTTAGGATTTTTTCTGAAAAGGGGAGAACGGGATGAGTACCGAAAAAAAGGTCATTACCGCAGCCGGAATTATGATTCTCTTTGTTTTGCTGCTGCAAGTACCTCATGTTATCGCGTACCTTGCATGCCCGGATGGAACTCTGGGAGAAATTCTGTCTCAGGACGGGCAGCTGCCGCCAGACATGACTTATACACAGGTTTTCTATGACCCTGACGGGTGGAGTCCTGCAGAAGAAAAATCGCTCACCTACAAAGACTCTGGATTTGACAGGGCGCTTGACGCCCTGCTGTCAATCCGGATGCAAAAGGTTTATCAGCAGCCATCCTCTTTATCTCTGTCAGATGCACAAAGCAGCTACAGGATTTTCTTTGGTGCCAGCATCTATCTGTACCTGTATGAAGACGGGACGATCTCTGTGCACAATACATACAGCGATCTGGATATTTTATATCGGTTGGACAGTGAAACAAATCTTTATGCGCTGAACAGCCTGTGGGCATCAGACCGGTCACAGACAGAATCATCTTTTTCATTTTGGGCATAGGACGTACTGTTCTCTTCATCGACAAGTCCTGTAGCAGCTGCCAGGAAGGGAAGGACAGTTATGCAAAGATGGAAACGAAATATCATCATAGCGGGAGCTTTTATCCTGCATCTGTTGTTTGAAATTTCGACCTGGCCATTGACCGCTGACTATATTACAAGCACCTGAAATTATCAAAAAGGCTCTTTTGCCGACTTGATATTAAATGGCGCCCCGTCCGGGGCCTTTTCTGAAATTGAGCTCCGCACACTGGGACGCCGAAATGGACGGCGTGCCGTTATTCGCGTGCCATTGGAAAACCAGGACTTTGAAGAAGCATTTTCCCGGTTGGCCGCACTTGAGCTGGAAACCGTTATACCGCAGGAAAACACCGATACCCCCGGGTATTTTGTCGATGTGTGTATGATTGCTGAAGAATTCGAAATCAATATGAATGTGTTTGAAGAGGGCGGATATATTCGGCGGTACTATGATTCACTGGATGAGTCTACCTTGTACCAGGTCGTCGATGGGGATCTTTCATGGATTTTCGAAAAATTGGCGGAAGCTGAGCAGGTTTCGTGATTTGAAAGGTGGGATTGGATGAGCCGAAAAAGTAAAGTCCTGATTGCGGCGGGCGTGCTGGCACTGCTGGCAGCTGCAAAATTTCTGCCTGTGACCATTGAATTTTTCCAGCGGCGGAGCGGCCCCTTTGAAGAATCTGTGCTGCAGGCCTTTGGTGTGGATGTGCAGGATATCTATAGCGTGCAGGTTCTCTTCCGCGGCGAAGGAGAGTTCACAGCCAAAAGTCCGGAAGACTATGCGCCTGTACTGGACTATCTTCTGTCCCTCAACGTCTCGTCGGTTTTTCCGCAAAGCTCAGTCGCCAGTGTTGTGTCAGACCAAATTATTTTTCTGGACTTTCCCGGCGGCAGTCTGTCTGTGTACCTGCTGGATGACAACCACTTTGCCGTCTGGGACAAGGATACTGCGGGCTATACCGTCCACCATGCGTACAGGTCTGATAGCGCTATTGATGCAGACCTTTTCCGGGAGCAGTTTAACAGCTGCTTGTAAAATGCGGACCTGTAAAAGTCCGGGACCCCTGTATCGGGCCCCGGGCTTTTTTCACGGCAGCAAATCGGCCACATCATCCGGCAGAAGGTCAGTCAAATCCCCGAAAATCAGCCCCCTGTTCCACTGGCGGCTTCCATCCGCCCGCGGCGCTGAAATACTGTATTCTGCACCGCCGTTCTGGTACAGCGACAACCGCCCGGATACGTCGCCGCCCGTAAAATAAACTGAAATCTCGGAAACTTTTGTGCTTTCGACGGCGCCGGGCCGCCAGTAATTGCAGATAACAAGTTCTTCTGCCCGCTGTGCCATTCCATCCGCGCTTCCGCCGTCTATAAACAGCCGGCCGTTTTGCTCGGACAGCGCCGGTTCACCGCCGCCGGGCGTCCAGAGAATCCGTTCGCTCGTCGCAGCAGAGATGATGTCGACGCTCTCGACAGTGCAGCCATCGGGGAAAAAGCTGCCCAAATCAGCCGACCGAAATCCCAGTCCCAGATACAATCCGTACCCCAGCAAGAGCCCGCCCGCGGCCAGCCAATGCCATTTGCCTCTGCGGCAAAGCACGACAAAAACAATGCCAATGACCAGCAATACAAAGCCCATTGCAACCCACAGGGTCTTTTGCCAAAGTTGGTTTACACATGCAAGTCCCAGCAGCAGAAAAAACGCGGAAAATGCCAAAAGCAGAGCAGCGCGGTCTTTCATAAAATGACCTCCTTGTGTGATTCACTTTTCAGGCTTACCCCACGGAAGGACTGTGCGGCAAATGAGCCCGGCGTCAGCTTTCCGCTCCGGGGTTGCCGGCAACGCTTAAACCATCCTGTGCAAACTGGCCGAGCGGGGACAGGTCCTCGATTTCGTTATAGGATACGTCAAGCTCATCCAGCTGTCGAAGCAGAGGTGCCAGCGGCGATACATCCCGTATGCGGTTTTCGCTCAGGTCAAGCACTTCCAATCCGGTCAGCGACTGGAGCGGCGAGAGGTCGGAAATACAGTTCTGCCACAGATTGAGTGTTTTGAGTCCGGTCAGACCGGAAAGCGGGGAAAGGTCTGAGATATAGTTGCTCTCCAGCGAAAGCGACGTCAAACCCGGCAGCTGCGCAAGCACATCCAGCTCTGTCAGGTTGTGGACTGACGCGCTGATTGACAGTGATTCCAGCTGGGGAAGCTGCGCAAGCGCGCTCCAGTCGGCAATATTACTCGATGAAATGGACAGCTCTTTCAGGTTTTTAAGTCCCGCCAGCGCCGAAAGGTCGGCTGCATTGACGCCCGACAGTGACAGCCGCTCCAAATGAACCGCCTTGCCGATTTCAATCAGCTGGCGCTCCTCAATGGGGGCCCATCGCCCGACAACCTGCAAATCGCGCAGGGCGGGAAAATTCTCCAGCTCATCGGCGTAAAATTCATAACCCGTCCCGATGGACAATGTTGTCAGATGCTGCAAGTCTTTCAGCGTGCGGATATTTCGCACAAATGTGTTGTAGGCAACGCGCACAACCTCGAGATTGGGCAGGTGCCGCAGGTCGTCGAGCGAGCTAATCTGAACGGTCGGCGCGGCGCCCGGCGGCATGACACGGATGTCCCCCTTTTCGGGGTCGTGCAGATACAGTTCAATGACTGTTGAATCAGATGAATGCAGCCACGTCTCGAAGTGAAAAACCTGGTGAAGCCGCTCTTCCGGCACTTGCAGGTCGTGCGCAGCCATATACTGCTCCCAGGCGAGTGCACGGGCATAAAAATCCCCGTCCGTATAGTTGGCGCGCCCCGCGAGGTCGAGGTTTTCTTCGCAAAACTGCTGATATTCATCGGGGAGCAGTGACGCCGTCAGGATAAACTGCACGAGTGGGTCCTGCCATTCGATTCCATCCGGGGGTGGTTTGATTTCGGCCTTCTGTTCGTCAAGCGGGATATCGTTGTCGGCCTGGCCAGATGACAATCCGCCTGCCCCGTTTTGCGGCGGATTTCCTGCAGAAGAATCGGCAGCAGCATCGGGCGGCGGCGAAAGATGCCCGGCATCCGTATCGGCCGGCTCTTTTGTCTGACAGCCGGTAAGCAAAAATATGCAAAGCAACAGCCATAGTGCTCTGAATTTCATTGCAAATCCCCCCTTTTACGTCCCGACGCGCAGCGTGATGCTGGTGATGATGCCGTTTTCCTGCGTCAGCTCCAAAACACCGGCCTCAATCTGCCCGCTGTCATTCGGCAGGTCCCCATAAAGGCTCAGACACATTTCAACCGGGTCGCCGACGCGCAGGCCCCGCGGCGTCTGATACCGGTCGGTCAGCAGGGTAATGCAGTGGATGGTTGAGGCCTGTTCATAAGTATAGTATCCTGTTCGGACGCCGAGTGCAACATCGTCGTTGGAATACTAGGTTTCAGTCAGGCCGTAATCGCCGTTTTCATCCGGCTGCACAACGACCTCTGTTTTGATGACTTCCATGTCCTGCGTCTGCTCCGGAGAAAGCTGAAAATAATCGTCCTCAAGTCGGAACCCGGCCATCATACGTCCGTCATTATAGCTGTAAACATAGGCCATCTGCGACGGCGTCATGATTCCGGCTGAAATGACAGAGGGAAGCAACTCCAAATAAAAGTCAGGAACGAATAAAATACCGTCCTGCACAACAGGTTCAGCCGTCCGGCCCATTGCGTCTGCAACGGTCAGGACTTTATCCGTCTGATTGTCCCTTATCTGTACGCTGCCCACGCTCAGGGTGAGGTCACGGACCGTCAGGCCGCCGTCAGACAGGCAACTGCTGACAACACGGTACCGGCCGCTGCTGAGATCCATGACGGTAAAGCCGAAAATATCCGCCACGTCAAAAAGAGGGAAGTACACTACGGCGCTGCCGTCAGACACATTCCCGGCGGTGAACGGGGCGGCTGACAGCGTGGCTGTCTCGCGGTCCTTGACGCTGCCACACGCCGAACCGAGGGGGACAAACAAAAACTGCCCCGCGCTTTCGTCAAGCGGGCGGATGCCAAAGGCCTCGCAGCACGCGGCATCTCCGCCACAGACGGCCAGCCACAGAACAAGCAAAATGGAAATCATGCCTTTCATGGACCTTGCCCCCTTCCGGACATCCTGTCGTTTTTTGCTCCGGCAGTTTCATATTTTTAGCACTTTTACAGCGTACCAGTGTCTTTAGCCAGACACAATGTGCCGCCGGAAACTGTACAAGCCGCAGCCGAGATATGTAACATGAGAGAGATTTTCCGGCAGCAGGGTAATCCCGGACGAGTCATACGCCGAAACAGGCCCGGCCATCGCTGCCAGCAGGCAGCAAATAAGCAGGGAAGATACTATGCGTTTCATACAAAGACCTCCCGGTTTTTAATCGGATGTTTTGTATTTTGTAGCTGTATTTTTATCAAGTATATCACAGTTCCTGTTGACTTTCCAGCGGTGCTGACTGTGGTACCCGATCCTTCTTGCAGCGATGGAACAAAGCAGTATAAAGGCATCCAAGCTTTTCGTAAAAAACAGCAAAAAGCCTGTGACATCAGTCACAGGCTTTTTGTGGCGGAGAAAGAGGGATTTGAACCCTCGCGACACTTTCGCGCCCTACTCCCTTAGCAGGGGAGCCCCTTCACCACTTGGGTATTTCTCCATAGAATATAAAATTGGCGGAGAGAGTGGGATTCGAACCCACGGATGCTTGCACATCGCCGGTTTTCAAGACCGGTGCCTTAAACCAACTCGACCATCTCTCCACGATTTGGCTCAGGCTAGCTTGTTTATTCTATCATATCTGATGGGCAGATGTCAATAATATCTCCGGATTTTTCTTATATACTCTTCCGGCACCGGATTTTTGTGCATCCGGTGCCGAAATGGCAAAATACTTTTAGTATATAGGTCGTAAGTATATACTTTTAAGCATTTCCCTTGCCAGTAATGCGCTCAATATCAATGGCATAAATGCGGGTACGGCCCATGGATTTTTCGATGCAGTCCTCAACCGCCGGCATATGCGCAGGCGTGAACTTCTGCCCGATCACGCGCATCCCATGCGCCGCCTCTTCACCCTCGGCCACACGGACGGTTCCAAATGCCACTGCCGAACGATAATTGACGGTCAGTTTGGGGGCATTGGTCTGCGCCTGCTCAACGGCAGAAACGCAGACCTGAGGATGGGCAGCAAAGCAGTCGACTTTGAACCCCTGCATGGCGCAGTGAAAATAAATGGTCCTGTTTTCGACAGCGTGCGACACCGTGACGCCATAGGGCTGTCCGTCTGGCGCAATGCACGAAATGGTTGCAAACAACGCATTTTGCATGACTTCAAGGGCTTTTTCTTCGGTTAAGGCCCGTTCTTTACGGCGGATGGGCTGTATATTCATTCAGAAATGACCTCCGTTCCGCCCATATAGGGCCGCAGGGCCTCGGGCACGGTCACAGTGCCGTCGGCATTCTGATAATTCTCAAGAATCGCAGCGACCGCGCGTTCAGCAGGCAGGCTGGAGCCGTTGAGCGTGTGCACAAACTCGGTCTTTCCGCCTTTCTCACGCTTAAAGCGGATACCGGCGCGCCGCGCCTGATAGTCAACATAATTCGAACAGGACGAAATCTCGACATATTTGCCATAAGAGGGCATCCAGACCTCGATGTCATACTGCTTGGCCTGATTGGCGCCCATGTCGCCTGTGCAGCAGATGACAACGCGATAGGGGAGACCGAGGGCCTGCAGCAGGCTTTCAGCATGTGCGGTCAGGCTTTCAAGCTCATCCATGGAATTTTCGGGCAAAACGAACTTGACGACCTCGACCTTGTGGAACTGGTGCACACGAATCAGGCCGCGGGTGTCGCGGCCGGCGGCTCCGGCCTCGCTGCGGAAGCAGGCGGTATTCGTCGTGACATAAATGGGCAGCTGCTCGGCTTCGAGAATCTCGCCGTTGTAAAAATTGGTGGCAGGGATTTCACCGGTCGAAATCAGGTAATAGTCACTGTCTTCAATTTTGAACATCTGGTCGGCAAACTTGGGCAGCTGGCCCGTGCCGGTCAGGGTGGCGCTGTTGGCCATAAAGGGGCACATCAGCTCCTTAAACCCATCTTTTCCATTCTGGTCCAGACAGAAATTGAGAAACGCGCGCTCGAGCCGGGCGCCGCCGCCAACCATGAAATTAAAGCGCGCGCCCGTCACCTTTGCAGCACGGGGAGCGTCGATAATGCCCAGGTTTGCGCCGATATCCCAGTGCGCCTGAACAGGGAAGTCGAACTGACGCGGCTCGCCCCAGGTGCGCACAACGACATTGTCCTCGCTGTCCTTACCCTCGGGCACACTGGCGTCGGGAATACAGGGAATGCCCAGCATGACCTGCCGCAGCTCGGCCTCGACCTCTGACAATTTGCCTGACAGCTCTTTTGTGCGGGCGGACAGCAGCTTCATCTCTACCATGGCGGCTGTCGTGTCCTCGCCGTTTTTCTTCATCTCGGGGATGCGTTTGGACATACGGTTCTGGTCGGCCTTAATGGTCTCGCTCTCTTTAATCAGGCTGCGGCGCTGTTCGTCCAGCGAAATGGCGCGGTCAATCTCTTCGTCATAGCTGCGCCCGCGTTTTGCGAGCTGTGCTTTGGCATAGGCCGTTTCTTCGCGCAATACCTTGATATCCAGCATACACAATCTCCTTATTCCATATTGGGCTTCAGGCTCCGCAGGGCCTGGCACAGCGCCTCGAGCCCGTCGTTGCCGTAATATTCAATGCTCAGCCGCCCTTTTTTGGGGCCGTGCTGAATGGTGACCTTATATCCGGTCTGAGCTGACAGGCGCCGCTGCAGGTCCTCAATATACATGGCGTTGTCAGATGACGGCCGAGAGCCCGCTTTTTTGGGCTTTTGCAGCTTTTGTGTCAGCTTTTCGGTCTCGCGGACCGACATTCCCTGGGCAACGACCTTTTCCGCCGCCTTTTCCATCTGTTCCGGGTCCCCCAGCGACAAGAGGGCGCGCCCGTGACCGGCTGAAAGCTGGCCGCGCGACACCTTGTCGCGCAGGGGAGCGGGCAGATTCAACAGCCGCAGTGAGTTGGCCACCGCGGGGCGCGACTTGCCGACACGCTCGGCCGCCTGCTCCTGCGTCATATCATACTGCTCCATCAGCGTGCGGTAGCCTTCAGCCTCTTCGATAGGGTCGAGGTCCTCGCGCTGCAGGTTTTCAATCAGTGCCAGAGCATAGGCTGTCGCCTCGTCGACGTCGAGAATATGCGCCGGAATCTCGTCCAGCCCGGCCAGACGCGACGCGCGCCAGCGACGCTCACCGGCAATGATGCGGTAGATATCGCCATCCCGGCGCACTGTGATGGGGGTGATGACGCCGTTTTGGCGGATACTGTCGGCCAGTTCATTGAGCGCCTGCTCATCAAAGACATGTCGGGGCTGATTGGGACTGGGCTCGATATCGCGAATCTTGAGCCCGGTCACTGGCCTGGTATCCGCCGGATCTTCGCCGAACAGGGCCGACAGCCCCTTGCCCAGCCCTTTGGGCTGTTTATGGTCAGCCATTTATCTTCCTCCTTTGTTGCGGCGCAGCAGCTCGTCGGCAATCGCCGTATAAGCCTCAGCTCCGCGCGACAGGCGGTCATAAGCGATGATGGGTTTGCCGTGGCTCGGCGCCTCAGACAGGCGCACGTTGCGGGGCACCACGGTCTTGAAAACCTTGGGGCCGAAGTACCGCTTGATTTCTTCGGCAACCTGCAGGGTCAGGTTGGTGCGGCCGTCGTACATGGTCAGCACGATTCCCTCGATATCCAGTGGAGGATTGATCGAGCGCTTGACCGTGCGGATGGTCGATACCAGCTGTGTCAGGCCCTCAAGCGCGTAATATTCACACTGCATGGGCACCAGGACAGTGTCCGCCGCAGCCAGGGCGTTGATGGTCAAAAGTCCGAGCGATGGCGGGCAGTCAATAAAAATATAGTCATATTGACCGCGCAGGGGGGCAAGCACGCTGCGCAGTGCCAGCTGGCGCTCGTCAGTTCCGGCCAGCTCCTGCTCGATGGCTGCCAGGTTGATGTCGGCGGGCAGAAGATCACACCAGCGGGTATGGCAAAGCGCCTGCTGCACCGTACACTGGCCGGTCAGCACGCCGTAAATGCCCTTGCCGCCTGCCGCGACGCCCAGCCCGGAGCTGGCGTTGCCCTGCGGATCAAAATCGCACAGCAGGACACGCTGGCCGCGCGCAGCGACGCAGCAAGCTGTGTTGACGGCCGTCGTCGTTTTACCGACGCCGCCCTTTTGATTGGAAAGCGCGATGATCTTGCCCATTGCCCCACCTCTCGGTTTTGTATGTCTTTTATTATAGCACCGGGTGCAAAGCCTGTAAAGCAAAAAAGCCGGCCTGCCCCGAAAAACGGCCGGGACCGGACGGCTGAAGCTTTGTTCCGCCCCGAGCCCGGGGCGGAAAGAGAGAAAGAAAGGAAAGGGGGATGTGGGCATTGCCAGAAACGGCCATAAGCACTGTTTTCAGACTCTTCAGGGCCCTGTTTCACGTGAAACAGTCAACACCTTTACAGCCGCAAACTCCTGTCACAGCAAGGCTTTGCGGCCTTACGGCATATCAGCGCGCCAGGGGCGGCTGCGCAATCTTAATGGTCAGAATCAAGCCGTCCGGGCTTTCCCTGCGGTCGACCTCTGCGCCGACACCGGCCGACTGCATAAGGGCCACTGCGCGGTTGACGGTGTTGAGAAAGAGCCGCACATCGCGCACCAGCACCTTGCGGCGTCCGGCAGAGGGCTGCTGCTTTTTGTCGCTCAGCAGCTGGTCGACATAGGCTTCTGCCTGCTCGACATTGAGAGCTCGCCGTGCAATTTCAGCGGCAGCCTGCGCCTGTATATCCGGATCGGTCAGACGCAGCAGGGTGCGGGCATGCCGCTCGGTCAGCCCGTGCTCACGCACCAGCGCGACAGTCTCGGGCGCCAGCTTCAAAAGCCGCAGTTTGTTTGCCACCGACGACTGCGTCTTGCCAATCCGCTCGGCCGCCTGCTGCTGCGTCATTCCATAGAGATCGGTCAGCCGCTGCAGACCCAGCGCCTCTTCAAAAAAATCCAGGTCACGGCGCTGCAGATTTTCCACCAGCGCCATCAGCGCGCTGTCTTCTTCCTCAGCTGAAACGATATAGCAGGGCACAGCTTCAAGCCCGGCCATAATGGACGCACGCAGCCGGCGTTCACCGGCAACGAGCTGGTAGCCGCCGTCGACCCGGCGAACGGTCAGCGGTGTAATCACGCCGTAGCGGCGAATGCTTTCGCACAGCTCGTTCAGCGCCTGTTCATCGAAAATACGGCGGGGCTGGTGCGGATTCTTGCTCAGGCTGCCGACCGGCAGCCAGCGAAACTCGCGCTTTTTCCCGCCTGACAGCAAATTCAGTGCCACGTTTCGGCCTCCTCGCAGTAATTTTCAGGACAAGCCTATCATATCACTGACCAAAGGGCGAAATGTGGAGAAATCTGCCGGGAAATAAATAAAATCGCGGCCAGGCTCAGGATGGGTCTTTTGGCTTGAAGAAAAATGACATCAGCAAAGACAGTCCCACCGCCGCGGCAACACCACCGGCCGTAGCTGCAATTCCACCGGTAAAGGCGCCTGTCCAGCCGTACTGCGCCACAGCCGATTCAACGCCTTTGGCCATCGAATAACCGAATCCGAGCAGGGGGACAGTAGCGCCTGCGCCGCCAAAATCAACAATGGGCTGATAAATTCCCAACGCGGTCAGCACCAGACCAATAATAACGTACGAGCTCAAAATACGGGCCGGCGTCAATTTGGTGCGGTCAATTAAAATCTGACTGAGCGCACAGATGACGCCCCCGACCAGAAAGGCTCTGAGATACTCCATTCGTTTATTCCTCCGCTTCCAGACAGACAAGGTGGCAGATGCCGGGAATGGACTCTCCCTGTGTCGTCGTGATGGGGGAGAGCAGAGCACCCGTGCCGCAGAACAAAATGCGCCTGAACAGCTTTTTATCGAGCGCCGGCAGCAGATATCCGCCCAAAACCGCTGCCGAACACCCGCAGCCGGATGCACCGGCGTGTACATCCTGGCCGCCGTGGTACAGCATCAGGCCGCAGTCGTCGTAAACAGGGCGCATGTTGATGCCGTCGCCGTCGAACAAATCAAGCACCAGCTGCTTGCCCACGGTGGAAAGGTCGCCGGTGACGATGATATCGTAATCGGTCGGCTTGTCGCCGGTGTCCTTAAAATAAGCTGACAGGGTCTCATACGCACTCTGTGCCATAGCCGCGCCCATATTGTTGGCGTCAGTGACACCGGGGTCGTAAATCGTGCCAATGTGCGCGCGCGTGACCCGGATACCGCTTTTTTTCGTTGACAGCACCACAGCGCCGCAGGCCGAGGCCGTCCACTGGGCGGTCGGCGGACGCTGACCGCCGTAGGCCAGCGGATAGCGGTATTGCCGCTCAGCCGAGCAAAAATGAGAGGACGCCGTGCACAAAACGTGCTCCTGAATACCGCCAGCCACCAGGCTCGAACCTAAAAGCAGGCTTTCGGCCATGGTTGAACAAGCTCCGTATAGCCCGAGAAAGGGAATCTGGCTGTCGCGAAAGCCAAAGCTGGTGGAAACGCACTGGTTGAGCAAATCGCCGCCCAGCGCACAGTCCAGCTCGCTGGGCGTCATGCCCGCCTTTTGCAGCGCTGTCTGCCAGGCCGTTGTCACCATTTTCATCTCAGCTTTTTCCCAGCTTTTTTCGCCGTACCGGCCATCCGGACAGATGACGTCAAACCGGTCGCCCAGCGGTCCTTCGCCCTCTTTTTTGCCGGCACAGACAGCCCACGACCGGATATACACGGGATTTTTAAAATGAACTGTCGACATAGCTCAACCCCCGAAAATGACCAGGATCAGGCCATACAGCACACTGGCCGAAACCCCCAGCACCAGCACAGGCCCCGCAATGGTGAACATCTTGACACAGGTGCCCAGAATCATGCCCTCGGTCTTGAACTCAAGAGCCGGCGACGCCACCGAGTTGGCAAAGCCGGTGATGGGCACAAGCGTGCCGGCGCCGGCGTGCTTGGCGATCTTGTCATAAACGCCCAGAGCGGTCAGTACGACGCCGATGGCCACCATCGAAATGGCGACGGCAGCCGCCACGCCCTGTTCACTCAGACCGGCATTTTCATACAGTGTGCGAAATCCCTGACCAATGACACACAGCAACCCGCCGACCAGAAATGCAATGGGGATGTTTTTATAGGATGGGGAAGGGGGAGAGGCCTTTTCATACAGTTTTTGATATTCCTGCTTGGACAGCTTCACAGCAATTCACCTCGTGGATATTTTTGCCTTGTCCGGGTGAAATATACCCTGTCTGCATTGCATTTTGCACAAGAGCGATGTATGATAATGACAGACGTATCAGGGTGCTGAAAATTTGCAGAGCATTCGCAGGGAGGCTTATCATATGTCAGCGGAAGTGGAAAGGGTCAAACAGTATCTGCGCGCCTGGGAGCTTGACGGCCGCGTGCGCGAATTTCAGGTATCAAGCGCCACAGTCGAGCTTGCAGCGCAGGCCGTTCATGTCATTCCGGCGCGCATTGCAAAAACCTTGTCTTTTTTATCTAAAGAAGGGGACAGGTGTATTCTGGTTGTCGCAGCCGGTGACGCGCGCATTGACAACAAGCGCTTTAAAGAGCAATTCGGCGTCAAGGCCAAGATGCTGTCGCCTGAACAGGTGCGCCAGATGACTGGCCATTACATTGGCGGTGTTTGCCCCTTTGCACTGCCGGATGGGCAGTGCGAGGTCTGGCTCGACCGTTCGCTGCAGCGCTTTGACACGATTTTCCCCGCCGCAGGCAGCGATGCTTCGGCTGTCGAGCTGTCCTGCGATGAGCTGGAGCGCTGCGCGCAGGCAAACGGGTGGGTCGATGTCTGTAAGATTCCCGAAACAGCACAATAAAAAAGAGGGGCCAGTAGCCCCCCTTTTACCTTTTGCTTATTTTGCCCAGTTGCCCGTTGCAGCCGCGCGCAGGTAAGCGTTGATAAAGCTGTCAATGTCGCCGTCCATTACCGCGCCAATATTGCCGTTTTCACAGCCTGTGCGGTGGTCCTTGACCAGCGTATACGGCATAAATACATACGAGCGGATCTGGCTGCCCCATTCAATCGACTTCTGCACGCCCTTGATGTCCGAAATCTTGTCGAGGTGCTCGCGCTCTTTGATTTCGACCAGCTTGCTCTTGAGCATGCGCATGGCGACCTCGCGGTTCTGGTGCTGCGAACGCTCATTCTGGCAGGCGACGATGATGCCTGTCGGGATGTGGGTAATGCGGATGGCCGACTCGGTTTTGTTGACGTGCTGGCCGCCCGCGCCGCCCGAACGGTAAGTGTCGACCTTCAAGTCCTCGGGATTGATTTCAACATCAAAATCGTCGTTGATTTCGGGCACGACCTCGATGGCCGAAAAGCTGGTGTGCCGCCTGCCCGACGCATCAAACGGCGACACGCGCACCAGACGGTGCACACCGGCCTCGCTTTTCAGATAGCCAAAGACGTTTTCACCCTCGATAAGCAGGTCGGCACTTTTGATGCCCGCCTCTTCGCCGTCGATAATGTCGAGAATCTTGTATTTGAACCCCCGGCGGTCGGCCCAGTGCGTGTACATGCGCAAAAGCATCTGCGCCCAGTCCTGCGCCTCGGTACCGCCTGCGCCGGCATGAAAGGACATAATGGCATTGTTTTTGTCATACTCGCCGGTCAGCAGAGTGGACAGCGTCTGGTCCTCGAGCTCCTGGCAAAAAGCCTTAAAATCGCGCTCAATTTCAGGCAGCTGGGTCTCGTCCCCCATTTCCTCCGCCATTTCAATCAATGTCAGCGTGTCCTCAAAAAGAGATTCCAGTTTGTCATACCGCTGGGCCTTTCCCTGCAGCTGCTTGATGCGCTGCAAAACCCGCTGACTGTTTTCCGGGTCATCCCAAAAATCGGGGGCTGCCGTCTTTTTCTCCAGCTCAGCCGCCTCGGCCAGTCCGCGGTCCAGGTCGAGCGCCGCACGCAGCTCAGAAAGCTGCGGACGCATGTTGTTCAGGCGGTTTCTGATTTCGTCATACTGTATCATAGCATCGTTGCTCCGTTCATTAAACTGCACAAAAAGAAAACTCATCAGCCAGACAGTCCGCCGCCTTTGCGCCCGGGATCAGCTGTGCTGTCTTATCATTATATCGCAAAAATCCTCGCTCGTAAAGAGGCCCGGGGCCCGTAAGCACACGAATGTCCTGACACATTATCGGTAAAATGTTCGAAAACCGTCGTTGAAAGGGGAGTATATCATGATTCGAATTGGAGCCTTAACCATCGGGCAGTCGCCGCGCGTCGATGTGACCGCGGATATTGCTCCCATTTTGGAACCCGAAATCACACTGCTGGAGGCCGGCGCTCTCGACGGCCTGACTGCTGACGAAATTGCTGCGCTGCGCCCCTGTGCGGGGGAACAGGTACTGGTCTCACGTCTGCGCGACGGTACGCAGGCTGTCATGGCCGAACCAAAGCTGGTGCCTCTGCTGCAGCGGCAGATAGACCGGCTGCAGGCGCAGGGCGTACCGCTCATCGTCATGCTGTGCACCGGCGAATTTCCACCCGGGCTGCACGCCGATGTCCCGCTTTTGTACCCCTCGCGGCTGCTCGACGGAGTGGTCCGCGCTGCGGCAAGCCGTGGGCGCATTGCCGTCATTGCGCCGGATGAGGCGCAGCTTCCGCTTTTGCAGACGCGCTGGGCGGCCGCCGCACCCCATGTCGAACTTCGCGCTGCATCGCCTTACGGCGATCCGGATAACCTGCGGCAGGCCGCGGCTTCACTGCGCGGCACTGACGTCGACCTTGTTGTGCTCGACTGCATCGGATACACTGCCGCCATGCGTGACGAGGTCTGTGCACTGAGCGGACTTCCCGCGGCGCTGCCGCGCACGCTGATTGCCCGCGTGGTGCGCGACCTGCTGGGGGTGTGAAAAAAGCCGCCGTCCCAATGGGGCGGCGGCTTCGATGATTACACCTCAGTGATTGCAAACCCAGTAACTTTCAGCTGCGGTTTCGGTATAGCCATACCCGCAGACCTCGCAGACAAACAGCGTGGTCACCGGCCGCTCTTTCTGGTAGTCACTGCATCGCCAATCACAGGGACAGCTGCGGACTTTACCATTTTTATACCAGCTACCGTAATTGCGTGTCTCAACAAAATTTCCGGCGCGGCACATCGTGCACTGTGCTTCATCCACTTCATCAGGAACAGACAGGCCTATGGCCCGCATAAAGGCACAGCACTCGGCCCGGGTAAAATCGCGGGGTACGCCCGCCTTGCGGACTGTGTACGTAATTTCAGCAGGATTATGAAAGTCTCCAGATGCACCGGCTGCAAAAACAGCCGTACATGAGAGAATGACCAGCAGGGAAATGAGCAGTGCTGTGAACCTTTTCATGCGGGATCATCCTTTCGTAAAATGATTCTCCTTTACCGTAGACTAATTCAATTATACCATACGGGGTATTTATGTCAAGTTCTTTTGTTTAATATGCCGTATTTCGCATCTGTTTTCTTCCTAAATACTTCTATTTTATACACCGGCATGACCCACAGGGTCCTGCGTCATCCTCGCGAAGCGAGATTGACGCCGGGCCCTGTGATTCGCGCCGGCGCGAGAAATACGCTTAGGCTTATGCCGGCAGTGCAGGACCCTTGGGACCCGCCGCAGCCGGGACGCGCGGGGTCGCGCGTATCGAGCCGGGCAATTCATTTGCCCGAGCGAGTATGAAATAATCGGGGTCCCCGCTCAACTCGAGCGAAGCGAGTTGAGCGGGGCAGCAATCTCGCTTCGCGAGGATGACGCAGGGCCCTGTGATTCGCGCCGGCGCGGGGAAGAGGTTCAGGCTAATACCGAAGCCTAAGAGTCCTTGGGACCCGCCGCAGGCGTCAGGACGTTTTGAAAAAATGCCCGGATTTTACAAAATAAATATTTTTCACAGCCAAATCTGTGGTATACTATATAAGATATAGACCTATGCCAATTTACCCGAAAGGAAGTTTCGATAATATATGGCCGGATTCCTCAAAAAACTCTTTGGCGACACCTCGCAGAAAGAGATTAAAAAACTGATGCCCCTCGTCACTGCCATCGAGGAGCGTGAGGGCAAATACGCCGCCATGACCGACGAAGAGCTGCGCGCTCAAACGCCAGCCCTCAAAGCCCGGCTCGACGCCGGCGAAACGCTGGACGACATTTTGCCCGACGCATTTGCCGTGTGCCGTGAAGCCTCGCGTCGCGTGCTCGGCATGTTCCCGTACCGCGTGCAGCTCATCGGCGGCATCGTGCTGCACCAGGGTCGTATCGCCGAAATGAAGACTGGCGAAGGCAAAACGCTGGTCGCCACCCTGCCGCTTTATCTCAACGCGCTTGAAGGCAAGGGCGTGCATCTGGTCACGGTCAACGACTACCTGGCCAAGCGCGACAGCGACTGGATGGGCAAAGTCTACCGTTTTCTCGGTCTGACGGTCGGCGTCATTGTACACGGCATGTCCAACGCCCAGCGCCGCGACGCCTATGCCTGCGACATCACCTATGGCACCAACAACGAAATGGGCTTTGACTACCTGCGCGACAACATGGCCATTTACAAGGAAGAAATGGTCCAGCGCGGACACCACTTTGCCGTTGTCGACGAAGTCGACTCCATTTTGATTGACGAGGCGCGCACACCGCTTATTATTTCGGGCCAGGGCGACAAGTCGACCGAGCTGTACGCCATTGCCGACCGTTTTGCCGCCACCCTGACGCCGCTCAAGGTCGTTGAGGTCGACGCCAAAGAAAGCCAGGATGACATTGACGCCGACTATATTATTGACGAAAAGGCCAAGACGGCCACCATCACGCCGCGCGGCGTGCGCAAGGCCGAGGCTTATTTCAAGGTTGAAAACATGACCGACCCTGAAAACATGACCCTGATGCACCATATCAATCAGGCCATCAAGGCCCGCGGAGTCATGAAAAAAGACGTCGACTATGTGGTGCGCGACGGCGAGATTATCATTGTCGACGAGTTCACCGGCCGCCTGATGTTCGGCCGCCGCTACAACGAGGGTCTGCACCAGGCCATCGAAGCCAAAGAAGGCGTGCGTGTTCTGCGCGAAAGCAAGACGCTGGCCACCATCACTTTCCAAAACTACTTCCGGCTGTATGATAAGCTGTCGGGCATGACGGGCACCGCCCTGACCGAGGAAGAAGAGTTCCGCCACATCTATAAGCTCGACGTCATTGAGATTCCGACCAACAAACCGCTCATTCGCGTCGACCACCCCGACACGGTGTTCAAAAACGAAGCCGGCAAGTTCCGCGCCGTCATCCGCACCATCAAGCAATGCCACGAAAAGGGACAGCCCGTGCTGGTCGGCACCATTTCCATTGAAAAGAGCGAAATTTTGTCCGACATGCTGCGCCGCGAAGGCATCAAGCACCAGGTGCTCAACGCCAAGCACCATGAAAAAGAAGCCCACATCGTCGCCCAGGCCGGCAAGCCGTACGCCGTCACCATTGCCACCAACATGGCGGGCCGCGGCACCGACATCATGCTGGGCGGCAACCCCGAGTATATGGCGCGCGACGACCTTTCCAAGTCGGGCATGAGCGAAGAGCTTTTGAGCGAGGCGACCGGTTATGCCGAAACGCAGGACCCCGAGGTGCTCGACGCACGGGCACAGTTTGCCGAAAAGCTGAAAAAATACCGCGCCGAGACTGAAAAGGACGCCGAGTTCGTGCGCCAGGCCGGGGGCCTTTATATCCTCGGTACAGAGCGGCACGAATCCCGCCGCATTGACAACCAGCTGCGCGGCCGCGCCGGCCGCCAGGGCGACCCCGGCGAAAGCGCGTTTTACCTGTCGCTTGAAGACGACCTCATGCGCCTGTTCGGCTCTGAGCGCATCCACAGCCTGATGGAAACCCTGCGCATGCCCGACGACGAGCCCATTGACCAGCGGATGCTGTCGGGCGCCATTGAAAACGCCCAGCGCAAGGTCGAAAGCCGCAACTTCCAGTCGCGTAAATATGTGCTTGAGTACGACGACGTCATGAACCATCAGCGCGAAATCATCTATCGCCAGCGCGCACAGGTGCTGGCCGGCGAAGACCTGCACCCGCAGATTCTGTCCATGATTGATTCGTCAATCGACAAAAAGGTCCATGAAATCGTGGCCGGCAAGGCCCACCTTGACACCTGGCAGGCAGAAGAAATCGTCAAGCACTACACCCGTGTGTTCATTGCGCCGGATGAGCAGCTCTTTACTTCTGACGAGCTGCCGTCGCTTACGCCTGAACAGTTTGCCGAGCGCATCAAGGCCCGCGCCCACGCTGAGTACGAAGCCAAGGAAAAAGTGCTGGGCAGCGATATCATGCGCGAGCTTGAACGTGTGGTCCTGCTCAAAACAGTCGATCAGAAGTGGATGGACCACATCGACGCCATGCACGAGCTGCGCCGCGGCATTGGTCTCAACGCCTATGCGCAGCAGGATCCTGTTACCGAGTACAAGCGCCAGGGCTTTGACATGTTCGAAGCCATGATTGACGAGGTGCGTGAAGATACGGCCCGCATCATCTTCCTGGCACAGATTCGCGGCGAAGGGCCCAAACGTGAAAAGGTGGCCAAAGAAAGCGCCGCCATCGGCGCCGGTGACGGCACGGTCAAACAGCAGCCGGTACGCAAAGGCAAAAAGCCCGGCCGGAACGATCCGTGCCCCTGCGGCAGCGGTCTGAAGTACAAAAAGTGCTGCGGCAGAAACGAATAACCCTCTCGCTTCCGACACAGCCCCTGCTCCTGCCCCTGTACCGGGACACTTCCCGCGGGGCAGGGAGGAGGGGGTTAACGCTTAAAAAGGCCCCATTTCAACAATAAACTGTATATTTTTATAATAATATAATTATTTGTATTTAAAAATCGAACGAGGAGCTGATGACCGATGCCGCGCATTGACCTGAACTGTGATCTTGGAGAAAGCTTTGCCACCTATACCCTGGGCATGGATGCTGACGTCATTCCGCACATCACGTCGGCTAACGTGGCCTGCGGCTGGCACGGCGGAGACCCGCTTGTCATGCAGAAAACCGTCAGCCTGTGCCGTCAAAGCGGCGTCGCCGTGGGCGCTCATCCGTCTTATCCCGACCTTTTGGGTTTTGGCCGGCGCAACATGAGCATTACGGCTGACGAGGCCCGGGCCTATATCAAGTACCAGGTCGGCGCACTCATGGCCTTTTGCCGGGCTGAAGGGCTGGAACTGCAGCATGTCAAACCGCACGGCGCCCTGTACAACGCCATGGGGCGCGACCCTGCGCTGGCCGAGGCCGTGTGTCAGGGCATCCGCGACTGCGGCAAAAATCTGATTGTCATGGCGCTGGCCGGCTCGGCTGCCGTCGATGCCGCTCTGTCGCTCGGCCTGCCTGTCGCGCAGGAGGTTTTTGCCGACCGGGCCTACGAAGAGGACGGTTCACTTGTTGACCGCAAAAAGCCCGGCGCCATGATTACCGATGAAAATGAGGCCATTGCCCGCGTTGTGCGCATGGTCACTGATGGCAAGGTTCAGGCCATTACAGGCCGCGACATCACTGTGCGCGCTGACTCCATTTGCGTCCATGGCGATGGTCCCAAGGCCCTTGCCTTTGTTCAGAGCATCCGCGCTGCGCTGCAAAAAGCCGGCGTCACTGTCGCGCCCCTGCGCGAGGTGCTGTAAATGGCACGGTTTCTTGCCTGTGGCGACAGCGCCCTGACCGTAGAACTGGGGCAGGGCATCAGTCCTGAAATTAACGCCCGCGTCACCGCACTGACCGCGCTCATCACTGAGGCCCGCCTGCCTGGTGTGCGCGAGCTTGTTCCCGCGTACTGTTCTCTGACCGTGCAGTATGACTCTTCGCTGACTTCGCATACGCAGCTCACCGCCGCGCTGACCGAGCTGTGCCGGCATCTGGACGGACCGGCCGCAGCAGCCGGAACGCTTGTCGAGCTTCCGGTTCTGTACGGTGGCTTCTGCGGCCAGGACCTTGACTTTGTGGCGCAAAATGCCGGACTTTCGCCGGAGCAGGTCATTCAGATACATAGTCAGACCGATTATCTCATTTATATGCTGGGCTTTACGCCCGGGTTTCCCTATCTGGGCGGCATGGACGGCCGCATCGCCGCGCCCCGGCTGCAAACGCCCCGTGTCCGCATTCCGGCCGGCAGTGTCGGCATTGCTGGCGAGCAGACCGGTGTGTACCCCATTGCCTCTCCCGGCGGCTGGCAGATTATCGGCCGCACCCCACTCAGACTTTTTGACCCGCAGCGCGAGCAGCCGTTTCTGCTGTCCGCCGGGCAGCGGGTGCGGTTCGTGCCCATTGACGAGGCGGAATACCGCCGGCTGGGAGGGAGTGACGAAGCATGCTGACCGTTCTCAAGGCAGGCATGATGACAAGCGTGCAGGACGGCGGCCGCATGGGCTGGCAGCGCTTCGGCGTGCCGGTATGTGGCGCCATGGACCCCGAGGCACTGGCCATAGCCAATATCCTGTGCGGCAATGACGAGACCGAAGCCGCGCTTGAGCTGACCGGCGCCGGCTGTGCCGTTCGGTTTGAAAGTCCCAATATCTTTGCCCTGGCGGGCGCTGACTTTTCGCCCCGTCTCAATGGCGTGCCCATCGAAACCGGCCGCGCTGTGCTGGCCAAAAAGGGAGACCTGCTCGAAACGGGATTCGCCAAAAAAGGCTTCCGCGGCGTGCTCGCCGTGGCCGGCGGCTTTGACCTTCCGCCCGTCATGGGCAGCCGTTCAACCGACCTGAAGGGCGGGTTCGGCGGTTTTCAGGGCCGGCTGCTGCGTGACGGCGATGTTTTGCCTTTCCGTGACGCGCAGGTGTGGCTCCCCAATCTGGCCGAACGCCGCGCAGAAATGCTGCGTTCAGCCGCTGATTCGCCGCTGCGCGTCGTTCTGGGGCCGCAGGACGACAGCTTTTCGCAGCGCGGTATCCAGACCTTTTTATCCGGCACCTACACCGTGACCAGCAAGAGCGATCGCATGGGATACCGGCTTGAGGGGCCTAAAATCGAATACGCACAGGATAAAGACGGAAATATTATATCAGATGGAATCGTTATGGGGGCTGTTCAGGTGCCTTCCGGACAGCCGATCATCATGATGGCTGACCGACAGACAACAGGCGGCTATGCCAAAATTGCTGTTGTCATCACGCCGGACCTGGGTCGCATCGCCCAGATGGCGGCCGGGCATCCGCTGCGCTTTGCCGCTGTGACGCAGGACGAGGCCGAGGCGCTGACGTGCGCATGGAAAAAAGACCTGCGCCGCCTGCGCGAAACGCTGGACGAAGAAACGATGCTCTGGTAATTTTGTATGTACAAAAAGGGAGGCGAACCAATATGACGCAAGACACCATTGCCGCCTGTTCAGGAGGCGCTCTGCCTGCTGCCATTGGCATTGTCCGCCTCTCCGGCCCTGATACTGGAGCCATTATAGACAAAATATTTGTGCCCAAAGACGAAATTCCTATTACTAAAAAGAAAACTTATCATTTATATTACGGAAAGTTGTTGTCGCAATCGGGCAAAAGCCTTGATTTGTGCCTTGCAGCGTTTTATCGTGCGCCGCACAGTTACACGGGTGAGGACATGGCTGAAATCTTCTGTCACGGTTCCCCGGCTGTTGTCGAAGGCGCCCTTCGCCACGCCTTTGCGCTGGGCGCCCGTCCAGCCGGACCGGGCGAGTTCACGCGGCGCGCCTTTCTAAACGGCAAGCTGGGCCTCGTCGAAGCCGAAGCCGTTGCCGATATGCTCGACGCGCAGACTGAGCAGGAAGCCCTCAACGCGGCCGCCCAGCTGGACGGCGCCATCGGTACGCCGCTGCGCGCACTGCGCAGCGAACTGACCGCGCTGTGCGCCCACTTTTACGCGGTGTGCGACTACCCCGACGAGGACATCGACCCCTTTGAATACAGCCGCGCGGCCGATACTCTGCTGCGCGCCGGACAGCAGCTGACTGCGCTGTGTGACGGCTTTGAGCGGGGCAGTCTTTTAAAATCGGGCTTTCCGGTCGCTGTTGTAGGCCGCCCCAATGCCGGCAAGTCGTCCCTGTTCAACGCTCTGGCAGGCGCTGAACGCGCCATTGTCACTGCCGAAGCAGGCACGACGCGCGATGTTCTGGAACAGCCTATCGCACTGGCCGGTGGTCGCGTGCTCCTGCTTGACACGGCAGGAATCCGCACGCCGGAAGGCGAGGCCGAGCGCATTGGCGTCGAACGGGCGCTTCAGGCCGCGCAGCGTGCGCGTGCCGCACTGTGGGTTTTTGACGGCTCACAGCCTTTGGCTGATGACCCCGAAGCGCTGCCTGAAGCACTGCGGGGCAAGCCCTGTGCTGCCGTGGTCAGCAAAAACGACCTGCCTGCCGCCTTTGACCCTGCTGTGCTGGCGGACAGGTTTGACGCCGTCTTTTCTCTGTCATCCAAAACAGGGCAGGGCCTGAAGGCGCTGTGTCAATGGCTGAGCGGTTTGATTCCGCAGGCGGGCGAAGTGCTGGTCACCAGCCCGCGGCAGGCCGCTCTTTTGCGCCGCGCTCTTGATTCGGTCAATGCCGCGCTGGCCTCGGCACAAGCCGGTATGACGGCCGACGCCTTTCTTCTCGACGTCGAGCAGGCTATTCGCTTTTTGGGCGAAGTGACAGGCGAGGACGTCTCGCAGGATGTCGTCAAGGACATCTTCTCGCGCTTCTGCGTGGGAAAATAAGTATTCTTTCAAAAAAGGAGCAGCCTTTTTGTGAATTACTCCGCCGGAACATATGATATCATTGTCGTCGGCGCCGGGCATGCCGGCATTGAGGCGGCGCTGGCCGCCGCAAGGCTGGGCTCGCGGGTTCTGTGCCTGTGCACCTGTCTGGATGCTGTAGGCAATATGCCGTGCAATCCGTCAATCGGCGGCACGGCCAAAGGGCAGCTGGTGCGCGAGATTGACGCGCTGGGCGGCGAGATGGGCCGCGCAGCCGACCAGACGGCCATTCAGTTCCGTATGCTCAACCGCGGCAAGGGTCCGGCGGTTTTTTCGCCGCGCGCGCAAAATGACCGCATGGCTTACCGCAGCGTGATGAAAACTGTGCTCGAAACCTGTCCCAATCTTGTGTTGCGTCAGGGCGAGGCCGCAGAGGTCCTGCTGACGGACGACGGCACTGTCCGCGCCGTGCGTCTGACCAGCGGAGCGGTCTTTGAGACCAGAGCCGCCGTACTGTGTACCGGCACTTTTCTCGGGGGCCGCACCTTTATGGGCGACGTGGTGCGCGACATGGGTCCGGACGGCCTGATGGCGACAACCGAGCTGACTGGCTCCCTGCGCGCGATGGGACTTTCCATCCGCCGCTTTAAAACCGGAACCCCTCCGCGTATTGCGGCAAACAGCGTCGACCTGTCAGTCCTCGAGCCGCAGGACGGAGATACGGACCCGCAGGGATTTTCGTTTTATTCCGATGTCCGCCCGCGCAACGCCGTGCGCTGCTACATGACCTACACCAACGAACAAACGCACGATATTATCCGCAGTGCGCTTGACCGTTCGCCTCTTTTCACCGGCGTCATCGACGGCGTCGGGCCGCGTTACTGCCCGTCCATTGAAGACAAGGTGGTGCGGTTTGCTGACAAAGACCGCCACCAGCTCTTTCTGGAGCCGTGCGGCGAGCACAGCGGCGAGCTTTACCTGCAGGGGCTTTCGACGTCGCTGCCCGAGGACGTACAGGTCGCCATGGTGCGTACCATTCGCGGCCTGGAGCACGCTGAAATCATGCGCCCGGGCTATGCCATTGAATACGACTGCATTGACCCGCTGTGCCTCGACGCCCGCCTGGCCGTCAAAAGCGTGCCGGGGCTGTTCGCCGCCGGACAGCTGTGCGGCAGCTCAGGATACGAAGAGGCGGCGGCACAGGGGCTGATTGCCGGCATCAACGCCCATCTTTTTGTGCGCGGCGAGCCGCCTTTTACCCTGACGCGGATGGACGGCTACATCGGCACCCTGATCGACGATTTGGTCACCAAAGGCACGAATGAACCGTACCGCATGATGACGTCGCGGTCTGAGTACCGGCTGGTCTGCCGGCAGGACAACGCCGACCTCCGCCTGATGGAAAAGGGTCTTGCACTGGGGCTGGTCTCTCCCGAGCGCGCCGAAAAAGCGCGGCAAAAGGCGCGCCTGACCGAACTTGAGCTCAAGCGCCTGCAAAAGACCATTGCTCCGCCCAGTCAGGCGGTCAACGATTTTCTCGCCTCACACAAAACCAGTCCTCTGGCTCTGCGGGGCGCCAGTCTTCTCGAACTTCTGCGCCGGCCTGAGCTTGATTACAATGCGCTGAGCGCTATTGACCCTGACCGCCCCGACATTCCGGCCGATGTGGCCGAGCAGGTTGAAATTGCCGTCAAGTACGAGGGATATATCCGCCGGCAGGAGCGCGACATCGCCGATATGCAGCGCATGGAATCGCGGTCCCTGCCCGAGGGCCTCGACTATCTGTCCATGAGCCTGCTGCGCACCGAAGCGCGTCAAAAGCTCGACCGCATCCGGCCGCGCACACTGGGACAGGCGGGGCGCATTTCCGGCGTTTCGCCGGCTGATGTGGCGGCGCTGATGGTCATTTTGTCCCAGATGGAGGAGAAACATGAGCTTTAAAGATATTGTCCGCGACGGACTTTCGGCCTGGGACCTTCCGGCCCCGGATGACGCCCTTGCGCGGCTCGAGGCCTTTTGCAGTCTGGTGCTCGAGACCAACAAGGTCATGAACCTGACCGCCGTCACCGAGCCTGATGCCTTTGCCGTGCGCCATGTGCTTGACAGCCTGTCAATTTTGACCTGTGCGGACCTGCACGGCAAAAAAGTCATCGACATCGGCACGGGCCCCGGTTTCCCCGGTATGCCGCTCAAGCTGTACGACCCTTCACTCGACATTACCTTTGTCGACAGTACCCAAAAACGAATTGATTTTATTGTCAAAAGCGCCGATGCTCTCGGCCTGTCAGTGACAGCTTTTGCCGCGCGCGCCGAAGAACTGATTGCAAAAGGAATGCGGGCCAACTTTGAAATTGTGCTGTCCCGCGCTGTGGCGCCGCTCAATATATTAAGCGAGCTCTGCCTGCCATACCTGCGCATGGGCGGACAGTTTCTGCCCCTCAAAAGCGACAACGAAGCCTTTGCCGCAGAGCTTAAACAGGCGCGCCGCGCAATCGATGTTCTGGGCGGCGCGCTGCAGGGCACGCGCTCGTATACGCTGCCGGGCGTAGAGGGGAAAAAGTGCGTCGTGCTCATTCAAAAGACCGGTGAAACGCCGGCCAAATATCCGCGCCGCTATGCCAAAATCAGCCAAAACCCACTGTAAGGAGAACTGCCATGATTCCGCAAAATCAACCTGTGTGCTGGGTCGTCGGGGCCGGCGACTTTGACGCCATTGACTTTTCACCGCGGCCGGGCGATCTGGTCATCGCGGCTGACGGCGGGTATGTGCACCTGACCGGCCTTGGCATCACGCCGGATATTCTGCTGGGCGATTTTGATTCCCTTGACACGGTGCCCGATTTTCCGAACATTGTACGCCATCCGGTGCGCAAGGACGACGGAGACACTGCGCTCGCCGTTAAACTGGGACTGGAGCGCGGATTCCGTGCATTTGCGCTGTACGGCGGTCTGGGCGGAGAACGGCTCGACCATTCGCTCGCCAACATTCAGACACTGGCATGGCTTGCACAGCAGGGAGCTTCCGGATGGCTGGTCGGCAGGGGACAGGTCGTCACGGTTATTGAAAACGCATCCCTGCGGTTCGACCCCGCATGCCACGGCTTTCTGTCGGTTTTCTGTCACGGCGCGCACGCCTCCGGCGTGACGCTGCGGCAGCTCAAGTTCCCGCTGGAAAACGCAGAACTGGACAGCCGCGTTCCGCTCGGTCTGAGCAATGAATTTATTGGAGGCGCGGCTGAAGTTTCCGTTCAGCAGGGAACACTGGTCGTTGTCTGGCAGGGAAGACCGTCGCAGGCACAGCTGTTCATTTAAGAAAAGATAAAA
>DVMR01000032.1 GCA_018714845.1 Candidatus Ventrousia excrementavium | reverse complement strand
TTCATACGCTGAAGACGACAGCTTTGCCGACACAACACCGACCACCTGTCCCCGCTCGTTAATCAGCGGTCCGCCGGAGTTGCCCGCGTTGATGGCCGCGTCGGTCTGCAGCAGCGTCATGATGTTGTTATCAACCATAATGTTGCGGTTGACGCCTGAAATGACGCCCGTCGTCACCGTCCCCATCAACTGCCCGGTCGGATTGCCGATGGCCACCGCCGCTTCGCCGACCTCTACGGTATCCGAATCGCCGAGCTCGATAGCTGTCAGGTCATCAGCTTCAATCTTGAGTACGGCAATATCGGTAATTTCGTCGGTACCTATAACATAGGCCACATAGCTGTCACCGTTCTCCAGCACTACGGTGATGCTGTCGCCGCCGGAAATGACGTGGTTGTTGGTGACAATATAGCCATTTTCACTGATGATAAAGCCCGAACCAGCACTGGTCTGCGAAAAACTCTGATAGCTTTCCGTTACGATTCCGACGACAGAGGCGCTGCACTTCTGCACTACGCCGCGAACGTCGCGCACCACAATTCCCGCCTGCTCGCCATTGCCCTGCGACAGCGTCCCATCCACATCCGTATCCTGCGGCGCAGTGCCTTCCTCGTCCCGAATACTCCTTGTGCTGAACAAAATCAGTGCAGTCAGCAGTGCAAGGCCTGCGAATATGATGAAAATCAGCACAAAACAGCCGCAGCGATAACGATTGCGCCAGCGTTTTTCCGCCAGGATCTGATCATAGCTTTTGTACGGAAATCCGCCGTAAAACTGCGTATATTCAGTTTGATTCCGATCGTCGTTCATACAAGGATCCCTCAACTGGTTGGTATGCTGAAACAAAACTCTGTCTTTCCGTCGCCGCTTTTGGCAAAAATATCGCCGCCATGCCGGTTGATGACCGTTTTAACGATATACAGCCCCAGACCGGAACCGGTCTTGTTGATGCCGCGCGACTTGTCTTCTTTATAAAAGCGGTCGAAAATATATTTAATGTTTTCAGGTGCAATCTCGCTGCCAGTGTTCTGAACATTGCACTGCATTTTTCCGCCCTTTTCCGACATGTAAATGGCAATCTGTCCGCCGGTCGGCGTAAACTTGACCGCGTTGTCAATCAGATTGTAGACCGCCTGGAACAGCGCGTCGTGGTCGGCGCTGACATTCAGCGTTTCGGGGATGTCCAGCACCACCTCGATTTGCTTATCCGTCAGCTTCTGCTCAAAGCCTATGATAATGCGGCGTACCATCTCGCAGGCGTCAAAGGTCGTTTTGTTCAACCCCTTTTCTCCTGACTCCAGACGCGAAACCTCGAGCATGCTGCTGGCCAGCCGCGACAGGCGCTTGATTTCTTCTGAAATAATGCGAAGATAATATTCCTGCCGATCCGGCTTGATGGTCCCGTCCAGAATACCGTCGACAAAGCCGGCGATAGTCGTCATCGGGGTGCGCAGGTCGTGCGAGACATTGGCAATCAGCCCGCGGCGCATGGTCTCGATATTGGCCACAGAGTCCGCCATGTTGTTGAAGCTCAGGATGACGTCATACAGCTCGTCGCGGTGTTTGGACCGCGGGAGCGGTACGCGGGGCGTAAAGTCTCCGCGCGCATAGCTGCGTGCAGCAGCCGCCATTTTGTTGAGCGGCTTGACCGTGTTGTGTACGATAAAATATGTGACAACAAGCGTCAGCAGCAGCACCACGACCACCATGACAATAAAGGTACTCAGCACCTCAAAGAAAAAATTGATGGAGCTGTCTGCCGCGACGCTGACAAAAATAACGCCCAGGTCGTTGGTCTCACCGCTTGAAAGCGTCTGGACAAAGGGCACGCCGACAACCAGATGTGCTTCAGAAAAATAGTTGTTAAAAGTGCCCAGCTCGGCAAACCGCCTGTCCTCAAGCACCGTGCTGACCGCCGACTGCGGCAATACACCGCTTTCCTGCGCATAGCAGCCGTCGCGGTTGGCGATATACATGATGTGCCCGTCAACGTCGCCGACAAAAATCATGCCGTTGCTGATGTCGGCCAGCTGCATCATATTGATGAGGTATGACTGCGTATAAGACACGGCGCTTCCCGGCAGTACCTTTTCAAGCTGCGCCGCCGTCTCGATAAAAGACGACGTGCTCTCGGCTGCGCGCGACGCCGTCTGCTCCAGCGTGTTTTCCTTATCTTCGACAGCGTAGCGGTTGACCTGCGCCACATAGGCGCCACCCAGAATGACGAAGCTGAACACAATGACAAGAGAATAAATCAGAAAGTACTTGAGAAACAGGCTGTTCATTCCAAAGCCCCACTCCGGCAGGGCCTACTCGCCCCGCACCTCAAATTTATAGCCCACGCCCCAGACCGTCTTGATTTCCCACTTGTCTGACACGCCCTGCAGCTTTTCGCGCAGGCGCTTGACATGCACGTCGACTGTACGCGTATCCCCAAAATAATCAAACCCCCACACATCATCAAGCAGCTGTGCGCGGGTAAAAACACGGTTGGGTGAGCTTGCAAGAAAGTACAAAAGCTCGATCTCTTTGGGCGGAATCTCCATCTTTTCGCCCTTGACAATGATATTATACGATTCCTTGTCAATAATCAGGTTGTCAAACTCAAGCTTGCGCGGCGTGTCGTCCTTGTCGTAACGCCGCAGCACGGCACGCACCCTGGCGATGAGTTCGCGCATCTCAAAGGGCTTTGTCACATAGTCGTCAGCACCCAGCTCAAGTCCCGCGACCTTGTCAAAAGTCTCGCCCTTGGCCGTCAGCATGATAACCGGCGTTTTGGACTGAGCACGAATCTCTTTGATGACCTGCGTGCCGTCCATGACCGGCATCATCAGGTCAAGCAGAACAAGGTCAGGGTGTATGCGCTTAAAGGCCCGCAGGCCTTCCATACCGTCCTGCGCCGTCTCTACGGCATACCCTTCCTGCTCAAGGTACAGGCGCAGCAGTTCACGTATATTGCTGTCGTCTTCAATGACCAAAATGGTTTTCGGCATTGAAAAACCCCCTTCACTACTCTTTCTGTCCATATTATAATGTAACCCGATGACGATTGGATTAACAATATGTAAAGATTTTTGCTTTTGTGCGGCGGATTTCCTTCTTTTCCCCCACCTGTCTGGCGTTTTCAGCGCTGCCGCGCAGGGAGTATCCGGTCTGCAACCCCTACAGGCCCCCAAAAATCCAGGCCGGCGCCCACTTGAGCGGACGCCGGCCCTCTTCCGGATAGCTTTTCACATTTTCAAAATACCGTGCAGCAGCTTTGAAACAAAGACGCTCGTAAGCGCATAAACAGACACGCACGCAGCGTCGATCCCGGCAAGCTCCATGGCCTCACGCTGTTTCGGTGTCACGGCAGTGTATGGGTAAATACCGAACATAAACGGAAAAAAAGCATAGATAAAGTCCTGCACATTCTCTGCCGTCATTTGTGGAAAAAATTTTTTCAGCGCGCTTCCGACAGCCTGTAGAGAGCCTCTGTACGCCATCTTAAAGTCCACAAGGTTTTCAAGCCGACTGTTATCTTCCATGTCATACAGATTCATGGACATCAGCTTCAACAGGCGTTCCCTCCGCTCCAAAGTATGCGCAAGTTCGCGCGAAAATGCGTCGGCAGACAGCGTTTCGTGCCCCAGGCGCATGGCGTCCAGGTCCTTGATCCACGCCTCATACTCCCGCTGGAACAGCGCCAGAAAAATCTCTTCTTTTGTCTGAAAATAGTTGTAAATCGAGGTTCGGGTAAAGCTGGTCCGCTTTCCGATTTCCTTCAGCGTGATTTCTTTGAAGCTCATGCTTTCGTACAGTGACGCGCAGGCGTTGACAATTTCATCCTTGCGCGCGCGGGTCAGTTCTTCCGAGCTTTTTGGCATGACCGGGAATCCCTCCTTCGCGCAGCGGGCGCGGCCGGACGGCTGCGCGTGAAATCACTGTGACTGCAGGACCGTCCTCGCCCACTGCGCCGCATTAGCGCTGTTCACCAGCTGACCTGCGGACCACGAGGCATCGGGGCAGTGGGCCCGTACACTTTTTTCTGCTCTGGCAATGCTGCTGCCGCCGGATGTGGCAAAGGGAATGAGAGTTTTCCCAGAAAAATCATGCCCTTCGAGGAAAGTATCCACAATTCGCGGTTCAACACCCCACCAAATCGGGAAACCCACCAGTATGGTGTCATACTGAGCAACATCCACAGCCGGTCCTGCGACTTCCGGACGGCTGTCCGGATTGGTCATCTCAATGGTGCTGCGGCTGCTTTTGTTTCTCCAGTCCAGGTCCGCCGGGGTATACGGCTGTTCCGGACGAATTTCGTACAAATCTGCATCGCAAGCGTGCGCAATCACCTCAGCTGCACGGGCTGTCATACCGCTGGCGGAGAAATAGACAACCAGTATCTTGCTCATATCGCACCCCCGCTTTTACAGCTCGATGAGCTCGTACTCGCGGGTGCCGCAGCCCAGCTCGGCCGCAGCTTCGATGGTGTGAATACCGTTGCGGCTGTTGACGCGCTCCATAAAGTGCTCCTTGCCCGGGTCATCAGAGCTCGCGACCAGGTCGATGCAGGCCTGGTCGATGGCCACCGGATCGAGCGACGCCAGAATGCCGATATCTTTCATGCAGGGGTCCTCGGCCACCGCGCAGCAGTCGCAGTCTACCGACAGGTTCTTCATCACGTTGATATAGGCGATCTTTCCCTTGAAATACTCTGCTACGCTGAATGCGGCGTCAGCCATGGCCTCGGGGAAAGCCACGCTGTCGGCATGCTGCTTCCAGGTCTCAAAACGGTCGTCGGTCTTGCCGGCCGAGTGAATCAAGGCCTTGCCTGCCCGTGATGCACAGCCAATGGCCAGCTGCTTGAGCGCTCCGCCATAGCCGCCCATCGGGTGCCCCTTGAAGTGCGCGAGAACCAGCATGGAATCATAGTTGACAATATTTTTGCCCAGGTGGTTTTCCTTCAGCACTTTGCCGTTCGGAATAGACCAGACAACATCCGGACCCTCGGCATCCATCAGGTCAACGTCAAAATATTTACTCCAGCCGTGCTCATCCATGAGCTTGAGATGAGATTCAGTGTGGTCGCGCACGCCGCCGGACGCATCGCCGTAAGCGGTGTTACACTCTACAATGGTGCCGTGAACTGCATCGACCATGGGCCGCCAGAATTCTGGATGCAAAAAGTTCTGGTTGCCCTTTTCACCCGAATGCACCTTGACAGCCACCTTGCCGGGCAGCTCGACGCCCAGGGCGCGGTACATTTCAACGACTTTTTCCGGGGTAATCTCCCGCGAAAAATACACCTTTGCTTTCATTTCAAAAGCCTCCTTTATATATTTGACATGTATTTTTAAGCAGGCGCACACCATCAACGGACCGCAGGCAAAAGCCCTGAGCGGCCTAAGCATTCCCGACGCCGATGCGCAATACACCTGTTCTGACACCATGTCAGCATCTGCATTGTAGCACCATTCTGACACAATGTCAACGCACAAACTTCGCTATTGAGAAAAAGCCGCCTTCATGATACAATAATTTATTGCACAGAGCTCTTTTCCGCAATGAAAAGTGCTTTGAACAGGCAGAAATCCGATAAGGAGTTGTAAAAATATATGAAATTAGGAATCGTGGGGCTGCCCAATGTGGGCAAGAGTACCCTTTTTAACGCGCTGACCAACCTCAAGGCCCAGTCGGCCAACTATCCGTTCTGCACCATTGACCCCAATGTGGGCGTTGTCAGCGTGCCGGACAAGCGGCTTGATGCACTGGCCGAAATCTATCACCCCAAAAAGATTACGCCGGCTGTCATCGAGTTCGTCGACATCGCCGGTCTGGTCAAGGGCGCTTCACGGGGCGAAGGACTGGGCAACAAGTTTTTGTCGCACATCCGCCAGGTCGACGTCATCGTCCACGTCGTCCGCTGCTTTGACGACCCCAACATCATCCACGTCGACGGCTCTGTCGACCCGCGCCGCGACATTGAGACCATCAATCTCGAACTTATTCTGTCCGATGTCGAGGTGCTGGAAAAGCGCATCGACAAGACGGAAAAGCTGGCTAAGGGCGACAAAAAGCACGCGGCTGAAGCCGCATTCCTGCGCACGCTGCTCGAGCATCTGCAGCGCGGCGAACCGGCCCGCACCTTTGAAGCGGACGGCGAGGAGCAGGAGCAGTGGCTGCAAAGCGCCGATCTGTTGTCTGGCAAGCCGGTCATCTACGCCGCCAACATGGATGAAAGCTCGATGAGCGGCGACTATTCGCAAAACGAGCGTTACCGCGTTGTCTGCCAGATTGCCGAGAGCGAGCAGAGCGACGTGCTGCCCATCTGCGCCAGCCTGGAAGCCGACATCTCTGAAATGTCGCGCGAGGAAAAAGAGCTCTTTTTGTCTGAGCTCGGCCTGAGTGAGTCGGGCCTCGACCGCCTCATCACGCTGTGCTATCACCGGCTGGGGCTCATTTCGTACCTGACGGCCGGCGAGCCCGAGGTGCGCGCCTGGACCATTACGCGCGGCACCCGCGCCCCCCAGGCGGCAGGCAAAATCCACAGTGATTTTGAGCGCGGCTTTATCCGCGCCGAGGTCGTGCCGTTTGACACCCTGATTGAATGCGGCAGCTTCGCGGCGGCCCGCGAAAAAGGCCTGGTGCGGTCTGAGGGCAAGGATTATGTCATGCAGGACGGCGACGTCGTCCTCTTCCGGTTCAACGTATGAGCAAGCCCTCTCAAAAGCGCCGCTATTACGCCGTTGACGCGCTTCGCGGGCTGTCGATTCTGCTGATGGTTGCCTACCACTTTGGCTACAATCTGGTCATGTTCGACATCGCGCCGCCCGGGCTGCTCTACAACCCGCTGCTCAACTTCCTTCAGCCTTTTTTCGCGTCGGTTTTTATTGCCATCTCCGGCGCGTCGAGCACTTTTTCTCACAGCAATCTGCGCCGCGGCGTCAAAATCCTGCTGTGTGCCGCTCTGGTGACGTTGGCCACCTGGCTGTTTAACCCCGCGGCGTTCGTGCGATTCGGCATTCTGCATTTTCTCGGCTGCGCGGCCCTGCTGTACGAAGTATTTCGCCCCCTGCTGACGCGCATGACACGCTGGGGCTGGCTGTGGCAGATTCCCTTTTTTGCCGCATACTTCCTGCTCGACCGCAGTTTCCCCGTCGAGCACCTGTGGGCTTTGGGTATCCGCAGCGCGTCCTTTTCATCGACCGACTATTTCCCTATTTTCCCGTGGATTTTCATGTACTTTTTCGGCGTTTGGATGGGCGGCGTCATTTCGCGCGGCCAGATGCCTGACTGGTTTTACCGGCTGCGGCTGCCCTTTTTTGAGCGCTGCGGCAGGCACACCCTGCTTATCTATATTGCACACCAGCCCGTGCTCATCGGCGTCAGCTATGTGATTTTGTTTTTCATGGGCCGTCTTTCCCTGTGATTGACTGCGCGCTTTTCCGGCCATACTAAAGGTAAGTCTGGCCCGGGAGGTGCGATATGGATTGAGCAAACTCAAAGCAGCCTTTTGCATGGTGCTGGTACTGCTGCTGATCTGCGCGGGACTGTATTTTTTCATTTTCGCGCCCGATTATTCCTCGGGCTGGCTGCTCAGCTGGGGCGAACGCGCCGAAAAAGGCGGCAACAAAAACCGCGCCGCCTATTTTTATGAGCAGTCGCTGTCCCTTAACCCCTACGGCACACAGGCGCGCCTGCGCCTGACTGTCCTTTTACGCAGCCAGTACAAAAACACTCGCGCCGAAGAGCTGCTGCGCGAGGGAATCTCGCTGCAGCCTTCGAACACGTCTTTTTACACCGAACTGTCCGGCCTGCTTGTCGGGCAGGGGCGCCTGGCAGAAGCTGTTGAGACGCTTGACAGCGCCGGCAGCGGCGTAGCCGGACTGCGCATCAGCGCTTTGCGCCCCACGGTACAGGCCACTCCCCACGCCGGCGTTTATTCCCAATCTGTTGTGTTCCGCATCGAGACCGAGCCCGGCGTCACTTACTACTACACCCTTGACGGCAGCCTGCCTGACACGGAATCAGCCGTTTACACGGCGCCGCTTTCCCTGTCCAGCAGCGTCAGGTACTGTATCCGCGTCATTGCGCTGGGGCCTGACAACCTGCCTTCCCGGCTTTATGAGTACACCTATGACCTGACCGGGTACCATCCGGCGGTCTCTGCCGGCGCTGTCACCGAGCCGGGACTGCGCATCTGTCCCTATTGCGGGCGCAGCTTTATGGACTGATGACAAAAACAGGCGGCATCCTCAAAAAGGATGCCGCCTGATTATATGCCTTGCTGCTTATTCGGTAAACAGACTCATCAGGTCGATGCTCTCGCCGTTTCGCGTGGCGATGACGTGAATGTGTGCGGGCATCGTACTTTCGCAGGCGATACCGCCGCCAGCCCCGCCAATCACATCGCCCGAGCGGACGGCCATGCCGGTCGTCAGCGTGGCGTTTTCGACCAGCCCGCAATACGTGGTGACCAGCCCGTCACTGTGCTGAATGCTGACGCAGTTGCCCCACATTTCGTCGGTGTAAATCGCGCTGACCTCGCCATCGGCAACGGCCAGCACCTGCTCACCTTCGGTACAGCTGAAGTCGGTCCCGCCGTGAACGCGCCAATCTGCCATTGTCTCGTCATAAATGAGCTCCTGACCTGAAAAAGCGCGCAGAACTTCTCCGTCTACCGGCAGCGTAAAGGTGCTTTGCTCTGCGGGAACGTTGACCGGATTGTTGGTCGTCTGCGCCGGCGGATCGCTTTCCGTGCTGTCGGGTGTTTCCGTCTCAGCCGGAGTTTCAGGTTCAGGCGGGGTTTCGGGCACTTCCGGGACTTCGGGCTCATTTGCGACGTCCGTGGATGGCTGTTCCTGCACGTCCGGCTGCTGAACGGGCCCGGGATCGGGCACTTCAATCTCATTAGGTGCCGATACCGTCGTCTGGGGTTCTGGAATGTCGTTCGTGTCGTTTCCTGTGAAAAAGAGTACATAACCCGAGATGCCTATGGCCACTGCGCACAGGCCGAGGATTATGTAAAATCCCCGATCCTGCGCAAAGTCAGCCGCTCTGCGGAAAAAGCTTTGGTTTTGTTTCATGCGTTTTGCACCTCCGCCGTTATTATCGCCGGCAGAGGTCGGTCTTATACAGTCCGCAGTCCGATTTTTATGATTTTAAAGTCAGGTCTACGTCCGTATAATACCATTTGATGATTTCGTCATAGGTCATGCCCTGCAGCGCCAGCTCGCGCGCGCCGTACTGGCTCATACCGACGCCGTGGCCATAGCCCTTTGTCTTAAAAATCAGGGTATCGCCCTGCGGCGTGTAGGTAAAATTGGTCGAATTGAGTCCCAGCATAGTGCGAATTACGGTGCCTGACACCCGCACGCCGCCGACTGCCACGTCGATAACGCCGCCGGCTTCGCTGCGGTTGGACGCTTTGAACCAGTGTTCGGGCGGCGACGAAAGGTCGGCCTGTGGATACTGCTCGGTAAACCGTTTTTTGAACTCTTCCGCCGAAATGGTGATCTCACCGTAGTAATGCTCAGACGATTCGCCGCCCGGGCTTTCAACGCTTTGCAGATAGGGCGTGTCGCCGCCCCACACGTCGACGGCGGCCTCGGTCTTTTCGGTTGACGCGGCATGGAACACCGCGGCAATGGGCTCACCCTGATAGGTGGCGATGACCCCGTCTGTCGCCGAAACAGCCTGCTCAATCTTTTGCAGGTATTCCGCGCTCTGATCCCCCCACATGCTGTCGGCCTGCGCCGCCAGGTCGCAGTAGGCCTTGCAGTGGGTGTAGTCTGTGCACATCTGTGCGCCGTTGTGGCTTTCTGGAATGGCCATGCCCGCTTCATACAGGCCTATTTTATAAAGTGTATAAGTCCGTGCCGCCAGCGCCTGCGCCTTGAGCGCCTCTTCGGGAAAGCTGGCCGGCATTTCGGCGGCCAGCACCCCGCAAAGGTAGTCGTGCAGCGTCATCTCTGTCGCCGTTCCGTCAATGCACACCGATACCTGCGTCGAATTGTCATAGCTGTCACTCACAACCTGAATGGCACCCTGCTGCGTGTCGTCCCCGGCCTGCGTGTCGTCCTGCTGTGGCGCATCTACTGTAGGAGTCTGCGGCGCGTCCAGGCCGCCGACCGTCAGGATGGGCAGTGCGTACACGCACAGCACCAGAACCAATAAAATTACAGTCAGTCTTTTCATACCCTCACCTTTCTCTTTCCTTTTTCCCACGGGCGTGTTATAATACCATTGCTGTGCGGGCAGAGAGCATGTGCAGCCTCAGGGCCGGCTGCCCGCATCAAACGGCAGCGCCAGCGTGCTGACGCTGGTGTTAATCAATCTATTCGGCTGTGCCGAACATTATGCGAACGGATGATGAAAATGAAAGCAAAAACCATACCGGCGCTCTGCGCCGTTTTGTCTGCCGCAATGGGAGTTGCTCTGGGCGTTTTTCGCAGCTCGCTGATTGCGCAGTACACCGACGAGGCCACTGGTCGTCTGCTCGTGGGCTCAGCCCGCGGCTTTACCCCCTTCTTTATCGCCGCTGTTGTCTGTGCGGCGCTGCTCGCCGTGCTGGCGCTCTATGCCCGCCGCATCCCACTGCAGTGCGGTCTGCGCCCGGCCGGCACCGGCCTGAAGACCGTGCGGGTTCTGTCCGCTTTTCTGCTGCTCGCCTCAGCTGTTTTATTGCTTTTGACAACAGACGGCGTTTCGCTGCTGACGGTGCTCAAAAGCATCTTTCTGGTCGCCTGCAGCGGCGCCTGCATTGTTTTTGCCATGGGTCGCAGTACGCAGAGCAAAGGGCTGTGCACGCTCTTCCCTCTCTTTTTCATGTGCGTTTATCTGCTCTGTTTTTACCGCGATACTGCCCGCAATCCCCTGACGTACACTTTTGCCTTTGAAATTTTGTCCGTCATCTTCCTCGTACTGGCACTTTACCTGTTCAGCTGCCCGTGGTTTGGGAAAAGACGTCCCGGCACTTTTTTCTTTTTTACCATGGCCGCGACCATGGGCGCTGCCGGGTCTGTCGTTACCGCTCTGCTCAGCCGCGGTTTTTATGAGTCTTACCTACCTATCGGCCCTGCCGACGGAGCGTTGGTGCTTGCCATGCTTTTGTGGGTCTGGTCAGAAATTTTTGAAGACACCTCGCCCCTGCCCCCGCAGCCTGAAAAAAATCCCGAGCCTGTGGGAGAATAATGGCCAAAGTGACGAAAATTTAGGCTGCTAAGCTATTGCAACGCACTGACGTCAGTGTTATACTGAAAAGAGATCAAAATGAAAAATGTTCGTTCCCGCGTTTTGGCGGGAAAATGATTTGGAGGAATTGCGCATGATTGATTACAGCAAAGTTATTGCCCCCCTTGTTTCGGTTGTTCCGCCGTCCGGCATCCGCAAGTATTTCGGCATTGCCGAAACCATGCCCGACGCCATTTCGCTCGGCGTTGGCGAACCCGATTTTGTCACGCCTGAGCACATTCGTCAGGCGGGCATCGAGTCCCTCAACCAGGGGAAGACACAGTACACCGCCAATAACGGCCTGATCGTCCTGCGCCGCGAGATTGCGAAATACCTTGAAAACCGCTTCAGCTGCTCGTACAACCCGGATGACGAAATTGTTGTCACCGTGGGCGGCAGCGAAGCCATTGATCTTTGCATCCGCGCCTTTCTGACCGTTGGCGATGAGTTCCTCGTCCCCGAGCCGTCGTTTGTGTGTTATGGTCCTCTGGCATCCATCACTGGTGCCAAGCCCGTCCCCATCAAGACCACCAAGGAAGACAGCTTTAAGCTGACGCCGGCCGCGCTCAAGGCGGCCATCACGCCCAAGACCAAGGCCTTGCTTTTGTCGTACCCCAACAACCCCACCGGCGCTGTCATGACTCGTGACGAGCTGATGGAAATCGCCAAAGTCCTTGAGGGAACCAACATCGTCGTCATCTCTGACGAAATCTACGCCGAACTTTCCTACGGTCTCAAGCACACCTCGTTCGCCAGCCTGCCCGGCATGCGCGAGCGCACTGTGCTGGTCAGCGGTTTTTCCAAGGCCTTTGCCATGACTGGCTGGCGCCTGGGTTACTGCTGCGGTCCGCGCGAACTGATACAGCCCATTGCCCGCATTCATCAGTACGCCATGATGTGTGCTTCGAGCCCGGCGCAGTATGCCGGCATCGAGGCCCTGCAGCACGGCATTCCCGACGCAGAGTATATGGCTGAAAAGTACAACGAGCGCCGGCAATTCATGTACAAATCCCTGCTTGACCTGGGCTTTGACTGCTTTGAGCCGCAGGGCGCCTTCTATATCTTCCCCGACGTCTCCATGTTTGCCAAGGACGGCACTGCCTTTGTCGAAGAACTGCTGGAAAAAGAGCATGTCGCCGTCGTTCCCGGCGAAGCCTTTGGCGAGAGCGGCCGCAATCACGTCCGCATTTCGTATGCCTATTCGCTCGAGGCCCTTAAAAAGGCCATGGACCGCATCGCGTCCTTTGTGCAAGGCAAAAAATAAATCTGCTCTTTTCGTCTGAGATATGCTGAAAGCCAGCGCCGATTTGGCGCTGGCTTTCAGTTTTCCCCGAAACCCGACAACCAGGCTGCCGTCACATCGTTCGGTCCTTTGGAAACGCGGCCCCTGTTCTTCCTGCGCCGGCTGCCAGCATCACGACTCCAGCCAGAAGCAGTGCGCATTGTGCCACAGCCGCAGCCGCCGGCAGCGAAAATGCCGGGTCCAGCGTTTCCAGACTCAGAGGGTACCAGGTAAAAAAGCTCCCGTTCCACAGCCCCAGCGCACCGGGCAGCGGCAAGGTGCCGCACACCAGCGGAAGCACCATCCAGCCATACACCAGCCATGGCCTGATTTTTCCCAGCATCCAACCGCTTCCCAGCGCAAAGACCAGCGGCGGAATCAGTGTGACCAGTGCCGGTGCTGCGAGGCTCCGCCAGTCATACCAGCTGAAATACTGCCCATAAAACACAGCCGCTTCTGTCACGCTCACAAGCGCCAGCAGTCCGGTCGCTGTCAGAGCTGCTGCGCAGCGCGCCAGCGCATACCGGCCGGGTGTCATTGGCGCCGCCCGGGTCAGCGCATCCACCCGCCGCGCTTTGGGCGATGTGAAAAAGGTCAGGAAAAACAGTGCGCCAATCCACAGCAGTGGAAGCATCCGGCTCAGATAATCCCCAAAGCTCCAGGGTGAAAAGGGCGCGGTATGCGCTATGCCCAAAAGAGTGCTGCCGGTGAGCACCTGCCAGCCGTAAAACAAAACCGCCAGCAGCAGCCCGACAAAAAAACGATTGCACAAAAGTCTCCTGAGCTCATATCCAAATATCTTACGCAAGACTCAGATCCTCCTCTGTCAGCCCGCAGGCGTCCAAAAATTCCTGATAGGTCAGGTAAGGATAGCTCCAGTCCAGCTCCCGGTTAAACAGGCCGTGCAGGATGCTGTCCATCGCTTCTTCACCGCCCACCAGCTCTTCCGCTTTCAAAAGCATGAGGGGCATTTCACTGTACCACCGCACATAGGCCAGGTCGTTTTCAATGCGCAGTCGTTCTGCTTCGGGCAGCTTTTGCAGATATTCCGGGTGGCGGATGTAAAAGTTCAGATAATAGTCCTCAACCTCTGCCCGCCACTGATTGACATAGTGCTTCTGCGCGTAATCATCCCCGTAAAGCTCTTTGACAATGCGATAGGTCGTGTAAACGGTCAGCCCCTCGGCCGACCAGGGGGACCCGGCGCCTGCTGTGTCAAACATATTGCCCAGTCCCCACCACTGATGCACCAGCTCGTGAATGAACACTTCGCCGGGGACAGCCCCCTTTTCAGGGTCACTCAGATTCTGCGCCGTAAAATCCTGCTCATCCAACAGGCTGCAACCGTTGGCAGCATAGCCACCTCCCGTCACCCGGGCCTGAATCAACTTCAGGCTTCCACCCTCAGACGCAAAGGACAGGGGCCCGTAATGTTCGGTGCAGTATTCGACGACCTGCCGCACTGCCTGGACGGCATTGGCCTGCT
>DVMR01000031.1 GCA_018714845.1 Candidatus Ventrousia excrementavium | reverse complement strand
TCTCAATGGTCTGGATAAGGCTGGGGCCAAATGCAGACGCCGTGACCTCGAGCAGATTGGGGGCGACAGCGCGGGTAGGCAGTTCCTTACCGCCGATGGCGACACAGGGTTTGCCGTCCTTTTCGCTGATTTCGATGACACCGCCCTCACCCGAGCGGTAGACGCCGACAGCCTTTTGAATCTGTTCTGCGGTCCACGGGTCCTCTTCGCGGCAAACGGTCTTTTCAACGGGCAGGCCGCCGAACCAGCGCATCGCCGCTTCGGCAATGCCGGCAACGGGCACACCGCTCTTGTTGCACAGCACCATAACGCCGACGCCCAGCTGCTTGGAGAACAGCAGATGGCTCGATACGCCGTGCAGGCTGCCGCCGTGGCCGACACAGACAAAGTCGCCCATGTGCTGAATCGACAGGCCGTAGCCGTAATAGGATTGATGGCCGTAGATGGCATGGGGCTTGTGCATTTCGCGGATGGCGTATTCACTGAGCACGCGCTCGCCCGATGGTGCCAGGCCCTCGGTCAGGTGGAAGCGGACGTAGTTTTTCATGTCGTTCAGCGTCGACTTCATCGCCCCGCCGCCCATCAGGACAAAGGCATTGTCATAGAAATCGCGATTGGCCTTTTCGTCCTCATAAAGCGTGGTGCAGTTGGGGTCGGCGGCCGGCTTCATGAACTCGCAGGTACTGCGGCCCATGCTCAGCGGCTTCAGGATGTTTTTTTCCACATAGGCGGCAAAGGACTTTTCGCCGCTGACGCGATGGACGATCTCAGACAAAAGGCCGAAGCCGTCGTTGCAATAGCTCAGATTCTCGCCCGGACGGCCATTGAAATTGGTCTGCTCGGACAGCCGGCCAGCCACGAGCTCAACGCCGCGCTGAGCCAGTTTTTCGCTGTGAGCCAAATCGCCGTCCTTGTCCTCAAAAATGCCCATTTCCTTGGCCACTGTTTCAGCCAGAATACGCGGCAGGGGGAAGTAGCCGCCGCTGTGGCACATCAGGTGCCAGATGCGGACCGGGCGGTCGCTCGTCAACTCGGGGATGTATTTCGAGACCAGGTCGTCGACGTCGAGCAGGCCGCGCTCGTGCAGCTGCATGACGGCCACACAGGTGAAGGACTTGGTCACCGACGCCAGGCCGAAAATGGTGTCGCCGTCCAGCGGCGCCTGCGTCGCCGTGTCGCGCACGCCGAAGAAGTTCTGGTACAGCGTCTGGTCCCGGCTGACGACGGTGACGGCGATGCCGGGCGCTTCTTTTTCACGGATGACTCGCTGGACATAACTTTCAAAGGCTTTGGCGTCTTCTTTTCTGCGATCAAGCATAAATAACCCTCCTAATGATAAATCCAAAAAGCGCGGAACAGTTCCCGCGCTTTTTTGGATTCTTTATAAGCTGTTTTTGACAGACTGATAAATCTCGTCCGCCAGTCTGGCAGCGCTGCTTTCAATCCTCTCACCCTCAGCGCGGAAGCGCTCGCGCTCATTTTCGTCCCGAACGCCGCTGAGATTGATGAGCACATTGAGCCAGGCGCCGCGCACACAGGCCAGCAGGTTGAGCGCCGCAACGCCCAGGTCGCTGGCCGCGTTGGGATTGGAGCGGCCGACGATGCTGCGGCACACCTCGAGCGCCTGCGCCGCCAGACCCATGGTCGCAAAGGGCACCTGTGTCGCGGCCAGAGTTGCCTCAGCAATGGCGTCGCGTCGCGCCGCCTTCTGCTCGTCGGTCTCGCGCGGCAGCTTCATGGCAGCCGATACCCTGTTAAAAGCCTCGGTGTCGCGGTCAATAGACGCAACAAGCTCTTTTTGCAGACGGCCAGCCTCCTCTGCCGCTTTGCGGCAGTCCTGCTCAAAGTCGGCGTATTTTGCGCGGCCGACCGTCAGGCCGGCCACCATGGCGACCAGGCCCGCGCCCTGTGCACCGCACAGCGCACTGGCCGAACCGCCGCCCGGCGCCGGCGCGTCAGACGCCAGCACATCAAGGTACTGGCTGACCGTCATTGCTGTCAGTTCCATAAGATTAACTCCTTTATTTTTTAGAACAGACCCGAAATGCTGCCGTTTTCGTCGACATCAATATTGCAGGCCGCGGGGACCTTGGGCAGTCCGGGCATGGTCATAATCTCGCCGGTCAGTGCGACAAGGAAGCCTGCGCCGGCCGAAATGCGAACATTGCGCACCGTGATCTCAAATCCGGTCGGCGCGTTGATGAGATTCTGCTGGTCACTGAAGCTGTACTGCGTTTTGGCCATACAGACCGGCGCTGCGCCATACCCCAGCTGCTCGGCGCGTTCGATGTCTTTGAGCGCCGCCTTTGTGAAGCTGACGCCGTCAGCGCGGTAAATCTTTGTGGCAATGGCAGTGATCTTGTCCTTCACGGACATGTCGAGGTCATAGACGAACTTGAGCGGCTCGAGGGGCTTTTCACACAGCTCCAGCACCTTCTGCGCCAGCTCAACGCCGCCCTTGCCGCCCTCTGCAAAGACCGTTGACAACGCGATGGGCACATTATGGCTCTCCATCAGAGCACGCAGATGGGCGATCTCGGCATCTGTGTCAGTGGGGAACCGGTTGATGGCAACAACGACCGGCTTGCCGAAGTGGGTGCGGATGTTGTCGATGTGCCGCAGAAGGTTGGCGCAGCCCTTTTCCATGGCTTCGATATTTTCCGGGGAAAGCGACTTTTTGTCGACTCCACCGTGGTATTTGAGCGCGCGGATGGTGGCGACCAGAACAACGGCTGACGGATTGAGTCCCGTCATGCGGCACTTGATGTCCACAAACTTTTCAGCGCCCAGGTCGGCGGCAAAGCCAGCCTCAGTGACGACATAGTCAGCCACCTTCATGCCCAGCTTTGTGGCAATAACGCTGTTGCAACCGTGGGCGATGTTGGCGAACGGTCCGCCGTGAATGAGCACGGGCGTGTGTTCCAGCGTCTGGACCAGGTTGGGGTTGATGGCGTCCTTCAAAAGGGCCGCCATGGCGCCCTCGGCCTTGAGGTCGCCGGCCGTCACCGGCTCATTGTCATAGTTGTAAGCCACGATGATGCGGGCCAGACGCGCTTTCAGATCCATCAGATCGCTCGACAGACAGAAAGCCGCCATGACCTCGCTGGCCACCGTGATATCAAAGACATCCTCACGCATGATGCCGTCGGTCCGCGCGCCGCCGCCGACCACGACCCGGCGGAGCTGACGGTCATTGAGGTCGACGCAGCGGTGCCAGACAACGCGCTTGGGGTCGATGCGCAGGGCATTGCCCTGATAAATATGGTTGTCCAGCATGGCGGCAAGCAGATTGTTGGCCGCGCCGATGGCGTGGAAATCGCCGGTAAAGTGCAGGTTGATATCCTCCATGGGGACGACCTGGGAATAACCGCCGCCGGCCGCGCCGCCCTTGATGCCGAACACCGGGCCGAGCGACGGCTCGCGCAGGCAGATGGTCGTCTTTTTACCCAGATAGCTCAGCGCGTCGCCCAGGCCGATCGACGTTGTCGTTTTGCCCTCGCCGGCCGGCGTCGGGCTGATGGCCGTGACCAGAATGAGCTTTGCGTCAGGGTTGCCCTGTACGCGGTCGCGCGCCTTCTGGCTGATCTTGGCCTTGTCATGGCCATAGGGGATAATCTCTTCAGCCGAAAATCCCAGTTTGGCTGCGATTTCGGTGATCGGGCGCAGCTCGGCCTGTTGTGCGATTTGGATGTCTGTCAGCATTTTCTAACCTACCTTTCTGAAACCCTGCCGTTTTTGAAAACGGCTTTTGCCTGATTGCTGCCAAAACGGTAGCATACCATTTCCCAGTCGGGAGCGTCCCAAACGACCAGATCAGCCTGTTTGCCGGCTTCCAGCGTGCCGCAGAGGTGCTCGCGGCCGCAGGCGCAGGCGGCGTTGACGGTGACGGCGGTCAAAATCTCTTCCGGCAGCATCTGATAACGCAGCAGGCCGAGATTGACCGACAGCTGTAAGTTAAACGACGGGCAGGATCCGGGGTTGAAGTCGGATGCCAGCGCGACGGGGATACCCAGTTCGATCATACGGCGGGCAGGGGCAAAGGTTTTGCCAAGGTAAAAGGACGTCTGCGGAAGCAGGCAGGCGATGACGCCGCCGCGGCGCATGGCTTCCATGCCGCGCTCACCTGTTGCAATGAGGTGTTCAGCCGAAACGGCCCCCACCTCGCCAGACAATTCCGCACCGCCAATCTCTTCGATCTCGTCGGCGTGGATTTTGGGCCGCAGGCCATGCTTTTTGCCCGCTTCGAGCACACGGCGGCTCTGCGCGACGTCAAAAACACTGTCTTCGCAGAAGACATCACAAAAAGACGCCAGCTTTTCCTCCGCAACGCGGGGAATAACGGTCTGACACACAAAGTCGACATACTCGTCCACCCGGCCCTTGTACTCGTCCGGGATGGCGTGCGCCCCCAGATAGGTGGCGGCAATGTCGACAGGATGCTCCCGGTTCAGGCGCTGGATAACGCGCAGCTGCTTGAGCTCGGTCTCCAAATCAAGGCCGTAGCCGCTTTTGATTTCGCACGTTGTGACGCCCAGTGCCAGCATCTGGTCAAGAAAAGCGCGGCTTTTTTCAAACAGCGCATCCTCGTCCGCTGCACGGGTATGGCGCACGGTGTCCAGAATACCGCCGCCGGCGCGCAGAATGTCCAGATAGGTCGCGCCGCGCAGTTTGAGCGGAATTTCGCCCTGCCGCCAGCCGCCGAACACCAGATGGGTGTGCGCGTCGACCAGTCCGGGCGTGACCAGCCGTCCGCCCGCGTCATAGACCGCGGCATCTTCACTGCCCGCGGGCAGTGCACCGTCCGCCGTGATGGCTTTGATGACGCCATCTTCACATAAAACAGCGGCGTTTTTCAGCTTCTGGTTTTTGCCCTGCCGCGCGCCGCAGTGGCGGTCGCTGCCGACAGGTGTCTGCAAAAGGCCGATGTTTTTAATCAGTAGTTTTTCACCCATGGCGGCGCCCTTACAGCATGTGGTTTTCAAGCACCTGACGGCTGAAATCGAAGTTTTCAATCTGCAGATAGTATTCCGCTGAATCACACAGCGCCTGCATCGGGGTCAGGCCGACGATTTCCGTGCCGATGACATGCACGCCCCAGCGCGCGGCCTCGGCCTTTGTCAGCTCAACGACGCGGTACAGCGGCGTTTTGTGGAAATTGGTCATGTTGATGGACACCTGCGCGACATTGCGGTCCTCGAGCAGAACGCCCATGGCCTTGACACAGTCAAAGCCGCCGCTCGAACGGCGCAGAATCTTGGCGATTTTGGATGCGATCGACACGTCGGATGTCGACAGGTTGATATTAAAGGCGACGAGGAAGGGGCGGCAGCCGACAGCGACGACGCCGGCCGACGGGTGGATGGTGCGGCCGCCGAAGTCCGGCTCCCACTCGGGCTGCAGAACCTTTTCAGCCATGCCCTCGAACTGGCCCTTGCGAATGGCGGCCAGGTTCTGGCGGTGCGGCGCACTGGCCGATTCCTCATACAAAAATACGGGAATGCCCGCTTCTTTCCACACCCGCTCAGCCACCTGTTTGGACAGCTCAACGGTCTCTTCGGTCGTCATTTCCTTAATAGGGATAAAGGGAATGACGTCGACAGCGCCCATGCGGGGATGCTCACCCTCGTGCTTGCGCAGGTCGATAAGCTCGGCCGCCTTTTTGGCAAGGCGCACAGCGGCCTCGGCCGCGCCCTCCGGCGAGCCGAAAAAGGTGATGACCGTGCGGTTGTGGCTCATGTCCGAGCTGTAGTCGAGCAGCGTGACGCCCGGCGTGCCGCGCACCTCGTCGACGACGGCCTCGACAACCTCGGGGCGGCGGGCTTCACTGATATTGGGAACGCATTCTACGATTTTTGCCATAATGACTCCTCCAGTTTTTCAGCGGGGCGGCCCCGCAATGCTTGTACGCCGCGCCCTGTCCGGTCTGTGGCCAGGGCGCGGAGCGGTGTCTTTTTATTTGACCAGGCGGTCGATGAGCTCGTCAGACGCGACGTACGGAATGGTGATATGCGCCGCGCGGCCGCTCTTGCGGTTGTATTCAATGCTCGTCTCGATAGAGGCCTCGTTGCGGGCCCAGGCGCGGCGGGCGACGCCGCCCATGACATCCCACATCATAGCCGAGCGGATGGTCTCGTCGGCCTTGCGCGAGCCGTCAAGCACCAGGCCGAAGCCGCCGTTGATGGCCTTGCCGATGCCGACGCCGCCGCCGTTGTGCAGCGCGCACAGGCTCATGCCGCGCGCGGCGTTGCCGGCAAAGCACTGCACCGCCATGTCCGCCATGACGTTGGAGCCGTCCTTGATATTGGCCGTCTCGCGGAAGGGCGAATCAGCGCCCGATACGTCGTGATGGTCGCGGCCCAGCATAACGGGGCCGATTTCGCCGTTGCGCACCATCTCATTAAAGCGCAAGGCGATGCGCACGCGTCCCTCGGCATCCTGATACAGGATGCGGGCCTGTGTACCGACGACCAGATGATTCTTTTTGGCGTCGCGAATCCAGATGTAATTGTCGCGGTCCTGGAAGCGCCGCTCGGGGTCGATGCACTCCATGGCTGCGTGGTCTGTCTTGTCCAGGTCCTCGGGCTTACCCGACAGGCACACCCAGCGGAAGGGACCGTAGCCGTAGTCAAACAGCATGGGGCCCATGATATCTTCCACATAGGACGGGAAGATGAAGCCGTCTTTTTCGTCGACGCCGTTTTTCGAAATCTCCTGCACGCCGGCGTCAAAGACCGCCTTCATGAAGGAGTTGCCGTAATCAAAGAAATAGGTACCCGTGGCCGTCAGCTTCTTGATGGCCTCATAATGGCGCCTGAGCGAAGCGTCGACCAGCTTTGCAAAGCCCTCGCGGTCCGAGTGCAGCATTTCGGTGCGCTGCTCAAAGGTCAGGCCGGCCGGGCAGTAGCCGCCGTTGTAGGCGTTGTGGCACGAGGTCTGGTCGCTCAGAAGGTCGATATGGAAGCTGGTCTCGGCCGCCTTTTCCAAAAGGTCGACAATATTGCCGTGATAAGCGATGGAAATGCTCTCGCCCTTTTGCACATACTCGCGGGCCAGTGCAAAGACCTCGTCCAAGTCGTCGCAAATGCGCTCGACCCAGCCCTGGTTGTAGCGGGTCTCGATGCGCGAGCGGTCAACTTCAGCGAAAATGCCGACCGCGCGGGCGATGTTGGCCGCCTTGGGCTGCGCGCCGCTCATGCCGCCCAGACCCGAGGACACAAAGACCTTGCCTGTCAGGTCGCCCTGTGCAGGCACGCCCAGGTACTTGCGCCCGGCGTTGAGGATGGTGTTGAAAGTGCCGTGTACAATGCCCTGCGGGCCGATGTACATCCAGCCGCCCGCCGTCATCTGGCCGTAGTTGGCAACGCCCATCTGCTCAGCGACTTCCCAGTCTTTCAGGTTGTCGAACATGCCGACCATCAAGGCGTTGGTCAGAATGACGCGCGGCGCCTCGGGCCGCGACGGGAACAATCCGACCGGGTGACCCGACTCGATAACAAGGGTCTGATCGACGGTCAGCTCTTCAAGATATTTCTTAATCAGGCGGTACTGCAGCCAATTCTGGCAGGGCTGGCCGGTCTCGCCATAGGTGACCAGCTCGTAGGGGTAAAGGGCGATCTCAAAATCGAGGTTATTGTCAATCATGACCTGAAAAGCCTTGCCCTCGATGCACTTGCCCTTGTACTCATCAATGGGTTTGCCGTAGATGCGGCCCTCGGGACGATAGCGGTAAGCGTAGATGCGGCCGCGGGTCTTCAGCTCTTCCAGAAACTCGGGGGCCAGCGTCTCATGCAGCTCTTCGGGCACATAGCGCAGCGCGTTTTTCAGCGCAATTTTGGTCTGCTCGGGGGTCAGGCAATAGCCGCGGTCGGGTGCGCGGCGGATGCCCGGCACAAATGCGGGCATGGGGGGCAGTTCGGGCCCCAGCTTGATGGTCATGGCGTTATCGATGATCTGGTTGTTCATTCTGTTCCCTCCTGTGTCATGGCTGGGAAAGATGCACGCGCCAAGACCGCGCGAACATCTTTTATTTTATCAGCTTCTTCTTGGTTTCGCAATGTGGAAAAGTGTAAAAGCGTGACCGCCTGTTTTTGTTACTTCAGCTGCCCACAAACGGCTTCAGCGGCTTCAACGACCCGTCCTGACTTGACCATTTTGTCACATTTGACCATTTCATAGTGCATAACGATGTCCTGGTCAATGGGAGCGACCTCGCTGCGCACCAGGTCGTAAACCGCCTTTGTCGCCGGGGCCAGCTTGGTCTCGTCGCGGAAGGTGATGGCCTGCGCCGCGGCAAACAGCTCGATGGACAGCACCTTTTCGCTGTTGTCGAGAATCATGCGCGCCTTGCGCGCCGCGGTGGTTCCCATGCTGACATGGTCCTCCTGGTTGGCGCTCGACGGGATGGAGTCCACACAGGCCGGATGGGCGTACACCTTGTTTTCAGACACCATGGACGCCGCCGCGTACTGGGTAATCATAAAGCCCGAGCAGACGCCGCCGTGAGCAGTCAGGAAAGCGGGCATCCCCGAAAGCTGCGGGTTGACCAGGCGCTCAAGCCGGCGCTCAGAGATGTTGGCCAGCTCGGCGATGGCCATGCCCGCCATGTCCATGGCAATGGCGACAGGCTGGCCGTGGAAGTTGCCGCCCGAGATGGCCTCGTCGTCATCGGGGAAAATGAGCGGATTGTCGGTGACAGCGTTAATCTCGCGCGAGAGCACGTCCCAGCAGTAGCGCAGCGCGTCGCGGCTGGCGCCGTGGACCTGCGGCATGCAGCGGATGGAATAGGCGTCCTGCACCTTGTCCGGATTGGTGTCGTGCGCCAAATCGCTGCCCTCAAGCAGCGTCAGCAGGTTGGCGGCAGCGTCCATCTGCCCCTGGTGGCCGCGCAGGGCGTGCACCTTGGGGTCAAAGGCCTTTTTAATGCCGAGTGACGCCTCGGTCGTCAGCGCGCCGACAATGTCGGCCGTCTTGCACAGGTTCATGGCGTCATAAATGACCATGCAGCTGATAGCCGTCATAATCTGCGTGCCGTTGATGAGTGCCAACCCCTCCTTGGCCGCCAGCTCGATGACAGGAATACCGGCCTTTTTCATGGCCTCGGCGCCCGGCATGACCTCGCCCTGGTACTCGGCGTGGCCTTCGCCCAGCATGACGAGCACCATGTGCGACAGCGGAGCCAGGTCGCCGCTGGCGCCCAGCGAGCCCTTTTCCGGGATGACGGGGTGCACGCCGGCGTTGAGCATGTTGAGCAGCGTTTCAAGCGTTGACAGGCGAATGCCCGAGTTTCCGCGCGACAGGGCGTTGCACCGCAACAGCATGGCGGCGCGCACCACCTCGCGCGGCAGCGGCTCGCCCATGCCGCAGGAGTGGCTGATAATCAGGTTGCGCTGCAAAGCGCGGGTGTCCTCTGCCGAAATCAGCGTGTCGGAAAACTTGCCAAAGCCCGTAGTCAGGCCGTAGACAACGGCTCCTTCGGCCAGCTTTCTGTCCACATATTCGCGGCAGGCGACCACCTTTTTCTGCGCCTGCTCTGCAATGCGCACCTTTGCCCCGCCGCGTGCGACGGCAACGACCTCTTCAATGGTCAGCTTTTCTCCGCTAATGACGATTTCCATGAAACCCTTCCTTTCCGCTTTTTACCGTGGTAAAACAATAGATGGTTAAATTGGTCTATTCCACATAAAATGGTCTATAAAAATTATACCGACTTTTGCCCTGCAAGTCAACGGTATCGCGGTGTTTTGCACAAAAAATGACCCAATACCAGTCTTTATATCTTTTTCTTGCTTTTTCGCGCCGGCAAACTATAATTAGAACTAGACCAATTTTCCGCGTTCGCGCAGGAGGGATGCGAGTGGACTTCAAACTGGACGGGCAGAGCCCCTTGTATAAGCAGATTGTCGAGCAGATCCTGCTCAAAATCAAAAGCGGCGAGCTGCCGCCGGGCGCCAAGCTGCCGACCGAACGCGAGCTGGCGCACGAGCTGGGCGTCGCACGCGGCACAGTCAAAAAGGCCTATGCCGAGCTGGCGGACAACAACATTATCGAGGTTATTCAAGGCAGCGGCAGCTATGTCTACAGCGACAAGCAGAATTTTGACGGCGAACGCCGCCGCCTGGCCATCGGCATGATTGAAGAGCTTCTGTCACGCCTGACCTACTGGGACTTTTCGCTCAAAGAGACCTCCATGCTCATCCGCATGTGTCTGTGGCGGCACGAAACGGGCGAGCGCCAGGTGCGCGTGGCGGCCATTGACTGCAACCCTGAATCGCTGTCCATTTTCAAGCGCCAGCTCTCCTACCTGCCCAACATCGCGCTTTCGGTTTTCTCAGTCGACAGCATCATTTTAAATGACAATGCGGCCCCTATTTTTTCGGGCTTTGACCTGGTGCTGACGACCGAGACCCATTTCGAGCAGGTGTCGCGCTGTCTGTCCGGTGCAGGGGTGCGCGTGCTGCCCGTCTCGGTCGGTCTGAGTCACCAGACCATTGTCGACATTTCGGCCCTGCCGGAAAAATGCACTGTCGGTATTCACTGTGTCAGCAACAAGTTCGCCAATCTCATTGCCCGGCAGGTCGCCGCCTTCCGCAGCGTGCCCCATCCCCTGCCCGTCTGTTTTGAGTCGGACCGCCAGGCATCCGAACGGTTTCTGCAAAAGCTCGACTGCGTCATTGTCAACCCCGACTCGGCGCTGCTGGCCCCCGAGCTGTTCGGCGACCTGGGGCGGCGCTTTTCGGAAAACGGCGGACGCATCATCCCCTTTGACTACTTGATTGACCGCGGCTCGCTCATCCATGTTGAAGAGCAGATCGACCGCATTTTAAAAAACAAAGCGGCTTACCCGGGTTCTGAACTCGGCTGAACACGCCGCGCGAAAGGCGGATCCTTATGCTGTTTACAAACGCTGACCTGAAAAAGCTCATCCTACCCCTTATTGTCGAGCAGCTGCTGTCGGTCACCATCGGCATGGCAGACGCCGTCATGGTCTCGGGTGTGGGCCAGGCGGCCATCTCGGGTGTCTCGCTGGTCGACTCAGTCAATATCCTGCTCATCAACGTCCTGGCCGCTCTGGCGACCGGCGGCGCCGTGGTTTCGTCGCAGCACCTGGGCCGCGGCGAGCCGTGGAAAGCGTGCATCGCTGCAAAACAGCTCATTTTCTGCTGCGCTGCCCTGGGCACTTTGGTTGCCTGCGTGGTTCTCGTTTTTCGCACACCGCTTCTGACCGGGCTGTTCGGCGCTGTCGAAGCTGATGTCATGCGCAATGCGCAGACCTATTTCTTTTATTCCGCGCTGTCCTACCCCTTTATCGCCGTTTACAACGCCGGGGCCGCCCTGTTCCGCACGATGGGCAATTCGCGCATCTCGATGGTCACCTCAATGTGCATGAACCTCATCAACGTCGCAGGAAACGCCATTCTGATTTACGGCTTTTCCATGGGCGTGGCCGGCGCCGCCATTGCGACGCTGGTGTCGCGCATCGTCGGTTCAGCGGCCATGGTCATTCTGCTGCGCCGCCCGACGGGCGCCATCTTTGTCCGCGACTGGCGGCAGTTCCGGCTGGACTGGACGACGGTCAAAAGCATTTTTCGCATCGGTATTCCCACGGGGCTTGAAAACGGCATGTTCCAAATCGGCAAAGTGCTCGTTTCTTCGCTCGTTGCCACGTTTGGCACCGCGGCCGTGGCCGCCAACTCGGTGGCCAACAACATCAGCTCCTTTGCCATCATTCCCGGCTCTGCCATTGGCCTTGCCATGGTGACCGTGGTCGGCCAGTGCGTCGGCGCGCGCGACTATACGCAGGCACGGCATTACACCAAAAAGCTCATGCTCATGGCCTATGTCGGCGTGGCCATTGTGAATGTTGCCCTCATCGCGCTGTGCCGCCCCATCGTCGGCATTTACAGCCTGCCGGCCGAGACCGCGTCTTTGGCCTCAGAACTCATTCTGCTCCACTCCTTTTTCTGCATGGCGCTGTGGCCGGCCGCCTTCACCCTGCCCAACGCGCTGCGCGCGGGCAGCGACGTGCGGTTCACCATGACAGTGTCGGTCTTTTCCATGTGGATGTTCCGCATCGTTTTCAGCTACATTCTGGGCAGCTGGCTGGACATGGGCGTCATCGGCGTCTGGGTCGCCATGTTCATCGACTGGGTCTTCCGCTCGATTTTGTTTATCATCCGCTTCCACGGACACCGGTGGGAGCAAAAACAGATCTTATAATTCATCATATTTGCACGGCGCGGACCGCTCTGGTCTGCGCCTTTTGCTGTCTATGGACCTGTGAATTTGCCAAAGCCCCGCCTTTATGCTATAGTATAGCTCTCAAACACTTCAGGAGGGCCATGATATGACCAGCTTTCAAAACGCCCGGCGTCTCGTCATCAAGGTCGGCACATCGTCGCTGACATATGAGACCGGGCTTATCAACATCCGCCAGGTCGAGCAGCTGTGCCGCGTGCTGGCAGACCTGAAAAACAGCGGGCGCGACATCATTCTGGTCTCGTCCGGCTCTATTGCCGTCGGCACGGCCAAGCTCGGTCTGGATGGCCGCCCGCGCACCATTCCCGGCAAGCAGGCCGCAGCGGCTGTCGGCCAGTGCGAGCTCATGTACCTGTATGACAAGCACTTTATCGAATATCATCACAAGATTGCACAGGTGCTGCTGACGCGTGACGTCATCGAAAACCCCCAGCGCAAGCGCAATGTGCAAAACACCTTTGAGTCTCTTTTACATATGGGAGTCATCCCCATT